>DUVZ01000148.1 GCA_012840785.1 Bacteroidales bacterium | reverse complement strand
GGAGGTATGACTATTTTGGTTTCTACGGCTTATATGGACGAGGCTAGGCGATGCGACAGAATAGCTCTGATGCGCGAGGGGGAATTTATTGCGATGGACACGCCGGATAATATTATTGCTGATTATGAGCAGACATTGTGGGCTGTGAGGGGCGATAATCTATCGAGCATGTTGGCTGATATTCGTGCTTTTGAGAAAGTGGAAACCTCTTTTGCTTTTGGTGATCAACACCATATTACTGTAGATCCACAACTAACGAAAGAAGAGCTGAGCAGCTATCTTGCCGAAAAGGGATACAGTAATGTGACTATAGAGGAGATTACGCCTACTGTAGAGGATTGTTTTTTAGCACTAACCAATGATGAGAATGAAAATGGAAAATAATGTAATTATAGATGTAGAGGGGTTGACCAAGAAGTTTGGCCATTTTACGGCGGTAGACAACATCTCTTTTCAGGTGAAAGAGGGCGAGATATTCGGTTTTTTGGGCGCAAACGGTGCAGGAAAGACAACTGCTATGCAAATGCTCATTGGGCTAAGCAAACAGACTTCGGGAGAGGCTATTGTGGCAGGTTACAATATTCGCACACAAAGCGAACAGATTAAAAAGAATATTGGCTATATGAGTCAACGATTTTCGCTGTACGAAGATTTAAAGGTGTGGGAGAATATTCGTCTATTCGCAGGAATATACGGCATGAAAGATAAAGAAATTGCAGAGAAAACCGATCAGTTACTCAGCCGGTTAGACTTCGAAAGCGAACGTAATACTTTAGTAAAATCGTTACCGCTGGGATGGAAACAAAAGTTGGCTTTTTCGGTAGCTATTTTCCATAGTCCCAAGATTGTATTTTTGGACGAGCCAACAGGAGGAGTTGACCCTGCTACACGCCGACAGTTTTGGGAAATGATATATCAGGCTGCCGAAGACAACATAACCGTATTTGCCACCACACACTATATGGACGAGGCGGAATATTGCGACCGTGTGTCGATAATGGTGGATGGACGGATAGATGCACTAGATACACCCACTAATTTGAAGGCCAGTTTTGAAGCCAACGATATGGACGAGGTGTTTAGGAAACTTGCGCGCAAAGCAACTAGAGATTAAGCTGAATATTAGTTATTTGGTGTTTGTAACTAAATAACAAAATAACTTTACATAAATGAAACAATTTAGAGCTTTTGTAATAAAAGAATTCTACCACATTTTTCGTGATAGAAGAACTATGCTGATTCTATTGGGAATGCCGGTAGCTCAGATACTGATATTTGGGTTTGCCATAAATATGGAGGTTACAGATATTGCTGTAGCAGTATTAGACCCAAGCCCCGACACATATACAAATCAAATTGTAGAAAGAATAGATGCAAATAGTTATTTTCATGTAGATTACTATGTTCACTCTCAGAATGAGATTGACGAACTTTTTAAACAAAACAAGATAGATTTGGCGGTTGTATTTCCAAGTAATTTTAATCAAGACCTTATTTACTCTAAAGAAGCCGATATACAATTAATTTCGGATACATCCGACCCTAATACGGGAACTATTATTGTTAATTATGCCACAGGTGTAATTGCAGATTACCAAAAAGAGATAAATAATATCTCAAAGAATCCTCCCTATCAAATAGCAACTACAACAAGGATGCTTTACAACCCCGAAATGAAATCGTCTTTTTCGTTTGTTCCAGGTGTTATGGGTCTTATTTTGATGGTGATAAGCACAATGATGACATCGATATCTATTGTAAGAGAAAAAGAACGCGGAACGATGGAAGTACTTTTGGCTTCGCCCTTAAAGTTGAGTCAAATTCTTATTGCTAAAACTATTCCATATCTATCGCTCTCTTTTATTAATTTAATAACTATCCTGTTTTTGGCGTCATACTTGTTGGGAGTTCCCATTCGTGGTAGTTTGTTTCTTATTGTTACTATTTCTACGCTCTACATTTTTTTGTCGCTACTATTTGGACTATTAATATCTACTATAGCAAAAAGACAAGTAGAAGCTATTATTATGTCGGGAATAGGACTTACAATGCCTGTGATGCTACTTTCGGGGATGCTATTCCCAATAGAGAATATGCCTTTTTTATTGGAAAAACTAACACATATAGTTCCTGCAAGGTGGTACATCATTATTATGAAAAAGCTTATGATTGAGGGACTAAACTTTACTTTTATTATAAAGGAACTGACTATTCTTATAGGAATGACTGTGTTGATACTAGCTCTCAGTATGCTAAATTCTAAGAAAAGACTTGAATAACAAATTAAAAAAACTGCAATAATGGGAACACTAAAGTTTCTTATAGAAAAAGAGTTTAAACAAACCATGCGCAACTCTATTATACCTAAGCTGATTGTTGGTTATCCGATAATGGTGATGCTTATTTTTCCTTGGGCTATTAATTTTGAGGTGAAGGATATAAAGGTGAGTATAGTAGATCATAATAATAGCGCTTATTCGCAAAGATTGATACAGAAAGTTGATGCATCGAAATATTTTATAGTTAATAATATTACTGCTAACTATAACGAGGCTATAGTTGACATTGAGAAAGCTGATGCTGATATAATTCTTGAAATACAACCCTCTTTTGATGAAAACATGGTTAAAAACAGAACTGCAGATGTAATGCTTTCTGCAAATTCTGTAAATGGTACACGGGGCTTGCTTGGAAACGCTTACCTGTCTCAAATACTTAACGATTACTCATCGGAACTGCGATCAGAATTGGCTCATACAAGTATGATGCCCCAAAAGAGAATGAGTGCAATAAACATTATACCACAATATAAATTCAACGAGAATTTAGATTATAAGGTATTTATGATTCCTGCACTTATGGTAATGATGGTAACATTGATATGTGGTATATTGCCTGCATTGAATATTGTAAGTGAAAAAGAAAACGGTACTATTGAGCAGATAAATGTTACGCCAGTAAATAAATATCAATTTATTTTAGCCAAGCTTATCCCTTATTGGATAATTGGATTTATTATACTATCAATTGCGTTTTTTGTTGTAGGATTGTTGTACGGCATTTGGCCAGCAGGTGGTTTTTTGCCACTCTATGTGGGTTCTCTTGTGTTTATAGTTGGAATATCAGGGTTTGGTCTTATTATATCAAACTACTCTGAAACATTGCAGCAGGCTATGTTTCTGGCTTTCTTCTTTATTCTCATTATTATTTTACTGAGTGGTTTGTTTACCCCCATTGCAAGTATGCCTACATGGGCGCAAGTTGTTGCTAAGAGCAATCCGCTTTCCTATTTTATGGAAATAATGCGCATGATATATCTAAAGGGAAGTTCGTATAGCGGCATAGCTGCACCACTGTTCTCGCTGATGGCTTTTGCTGTGGGGTTTAATACATGGGCTGTGTTGAGTTACCGAAAAAGGTAATGAATAACCCATATCTATATAACTATTGCTTCCTAAAAAAACGGACTATGTTGAGATTGGTTTACAATTCATTCAAAAAAAGTAGAAAGCCACACTCCGTTAGGAGTCGAACTGTATGTAGTAAACATGCAAGCAAACTACTACAAGCGCCGTAGATGCGGGCCTGTAAAACAGATGCTTTTTTATGTAATACAAGATAATAGCTAAATATGAAAGGGTATGAAACAGTTTACAAAATTAATTTTGATATTGCTTTGTCTGTTCTTATCTCTCTTTGAAATGGAAGGGCAAGATAAGAAATTGGGGCAAGACACTATTGGCGATACTACAAAAAGGCTTGATTTGTTGATTAAAGAGAGGTTGCTTCAAGAGAGGGGTTCGTTGGAAATATTGGAGGAGGATGTGAGAAGGAGGCTCGACTCTACACACTCTTTTGGTATTTTAAAGGACAACTATATTATCACTGGCAACCCGTTGAACAAACGAGTGAGTGCCAATAATGCCGATGTGAAATATCAAATAAGCTTTAGACAGCGTATTACAAACAGTTATTTACCTTTCAACACTTTTATCTTTGTATCGTATACTCAAAAATCGTTTTGGAATATTTATGAAGAGTCGGCGCCTTTTCGTGACACAAATTTCAATCCAGGAATAGGTTTTGGGAGGTATCTCATTTCTGATGACAACAGGTATATAGGCAGTCTTTTTCTTCAATTGGAACATGAATCGAACGGAAAAGATAGTATAGCGTCTAGGTCGTGGGATTTTATAAGTGCGTCGGGTAAATATTACTTTAATGATAGACTCTTTTTTAGAGCAAAGGTGTGGTTTCCGTTGGTTCCACTGATGGGTGCTGAAAACAAAGATTTGATTACCTACAAAGGCTTTGGAGACTTTTCGTTTGATTATAGAACGAGTGATGAGAGATGGTGGATTGCTGCAAATTTTACACCACGTTCAAGGTTCTTTACGTTTAACACCACTTTAAGTGTTGCCTATAGGGTGTCGGAAAAGTTTAATCAATATTTTTTTCTTGAGCTTTTTGATGGCAGGGGCGATAGTTTGCTCGATTATAAGCACTACGATTTGAAGCTACGTGTGGGTATATGTATTAAGCCTGACTTCTTTAGTGTGTTTTGATTTTCAAAATGGATGAATAATTTTAAAAACAGATAAGGCTATGAGAGTTGCAGTTTTTATAAATAAAAATAAATTAACCGCCTTGCACGATAAGCAAATTAGTGTGGTGGTATTTGATATTGAGAATGATAAAGTGGTTGGTGTAGAAAATTTAACCTTGGAGGAGCAATACAAAAAGTCGATAGAGAATTGGTTAAAGCATAAATCGATTAATAGAATATATCTTTCGGAAATTGACAATCGAACTTATGAAAAACTACACTTAAATGGTGTTGAAGTAAAGACTGCTGAAGCGCTCGAAAATGATGGATTGTTTAAAAGCTTAGCCCTTATTATCTCGTAAATGAAAGAAGAGACCAACACCTAAAAATACATTTCCCTACTACAACGCCCTTCTATTGGAAACATTTTATATCTTCGTGTAAAGAATAACCGTTTACTCTTTATTGAAATAAAATGTAACGTTGAAACTCAATGTCAAAACAATTTTTTGCTTTTGTAAAAAAAGAGTTTTATCACATACTGCGTGATAAACGAACCATGCTAATACTATTGGGGATGCCTGTGGTGCAGATATTGATATTTGGGTTTGCCATTAATATGGAGGTGCAAAATATCCGTATAGCTATATTTGAGCCACAGGTGGATGTGTACACACAAGACATTAGGGCAAGGGTGGAAGCCAATCCCTATTTTATACCGCAGCCAACGCCCCACTCTATCCATGAGGTGAACGAGATGTTGAGAAAAGGTGAAATAGATATTGCACTGGTTTTTGCTCGTGAGTTTCACAACAATCTTGTGGAGGGAGGCAGGGCGCAAATACAGATTATTGCTGATAGTTCCGATCCTAATATTGGCACCATATCTACCAACTACCTGCGGGCTATCATTGCTGAACAGCAAATGGAGTGGATGGGTTTGCAGGAGATTCCCTATCATATAGATGTGACAAGTAAACTACACTACAACCCCGAAATGAGGTCGGCTTATACCTTTGTGCCAGGCATTATGGGCTTGGTGTTGATGATTATTTGTGCCATTATGACATCTATCTCTATTGTGAGGGAGAAAGAGATGGGCACAATGGAGGTGTTGCTAGCATCGCCACTCAACTCTACTACTATTATTCTTTCTAAAACAATTCCTTATTTGGCGCTCTCTTTTATCAATTTGGCCACCATTCTGGTGCTTTCGGTGTTTGTGCTAAATGTGCCCATTGTGGGCAATTTGCTGCTATTGTTGTTTATATCGATACTATTCATATTTCTCTCGCTATCATTGGGTTTGCTGATATCTACAGTGGCACAAACGCAGGTTGTGGCAATGCTTATCTCGGGTATTGGGTTGATGATGCCGGTGCTTATTCTTTCGGGTATGATTTTTCCAATAAACAATATGCCCAACTTTCTACAATGGTTTTCGGCACTAGTTCCTGCTAGGTGGTATATTGTAGCCGTAAAGAAGGTTATGATTCAGGGTTTGGGCTTTGTGGCTGTAGCCAAAGAGATTGGGATAATGGTAGGGATGATTGTGGTAATTGTAACATTGAGTATACGTAACATAAAGACAAGATTAGAATGAAAACACTTAAATACCTTGTCGAAAAAGAGTTTAAGCAGATATGGCGCAACCCTATGATTCCGAAGATGATAGTGTTTTACCCCATATTAGT
>DUVZ01000356.1 GCA_012840785.1 Bacteroidales bacterium | reverse complement strand
CGGATGAAAGAAAAATTAGATTTTAAAATAACTTCGAATGAAGCTTTAAATGATCACACCTATTTGTTGAAAGTTTCTCCTGTGAATGGTGAAGCTTTGCAAGAGCTTTATCCTGGACAATTTGTTCAGATTTTGGTGCAGAATTCATCGGCACAATTTTTGCGTCGACCTATCTCAATTAATTATGTGGATAGGAAGAAGAATGAGATGTGGCTGTTGGTGCAAAGAGCTGGCGAAGGCACAAAGAGAATTACAGAGATGTTGGTGGGTGACGAGCTTAATTTGCTATTTCCGCTGGGGAACCAATTTTCGATGCCCAAAATGGGTGAAAGGGTTTTGCTTATTGGAGGTGGTGTGGGTACTGCCCCCTTATTGTTTTTGGGCAAACGGCTTCAAGAGAGCGGGTTTAAGCCTGAGTTTCTGCTTGGCGGAAGGTCTGCTAAGGATATAACCCAATTGGACGATTTTGAGATGACAGGCAGTGTGCATGTTACCACAGAGGATGGCAGTATGGGCGTGAAGGGAGTTGTGACACATCATCCTGTGCTGGAAGAGAAAAATATTGATAGAATATACACATGTGGTCCTAAACCTATGATGATTGCTATTGCACAATATGCAGTGGATAATAAAATAGCGTGTGAGGCATCGTTGGAAAACCATATGCCATGCGGATTTGGTGCGTGTCTTTGCTGTGTGGAGAAAACTAAAGAGCGCGGCAATGTATGTGCTTGTACCGAAGGACCTGTTTTTAATATAAATGAGCTAAAATGGATAGATTGAAAATAAATATAGGAAACCTGGCGTTGAAAAACCCAGTGATGACAGCTTCGGGCACTTTTGGATATGGTGAGGAGTATGCCGAATTTGTTGATTTGAGCCGTTTAGGGGGAATTCTTGTAAAAGGCACTACATTGGAGCCGAGACAAGGGAACGACTATCCTAGGATGGCTGAGACCCCTTCTGGGATGCTTAATGCTGTGGGATTGCAAAACAAAGGTGTGCATCATTTCGTTTCGGAGATTTATCCAAGAATAAAAGCGTATGATACCAATATTATTGTGAATGTATCGGGTTCTACTATAGAGGATTATATAGCTTGTACGGAAGCATTGGTGGGGCTAGACAAAATACCGGCTATCGAACTTAATGTGTCGTGTCCGAATGTAAAAGAGGGTGGCATGGCATTTGGCACGTCGTGTGTATCGGCTGCTCAGGTGGTGCGTGAGGTGAGAAAGGTATACGACAAGACGATGATTGTGAAATTATCGCCCAATGTGACTGATATTGCAGAGATAGCCTTGGCTGTAGAGGCTGAAGGGGCTGATTGTGTGTCGCTTGTGAACACTTTTTTGGGTATGTCGATAGATGCCGAGAGGCGCAAACCAAGGCTATCTACCATTACTGGTGGATTATCGGGACCTTGTATCAAGCCTATAGCTTTGCGGATGGTGTGGCAGGTGTATAACGCTGTGAAGATACCAGTTATAGGTATGGGGGGTATAAGTAATTGGGAGGATGCTATTGAGTTTATTCTTGCTGGCTCGTCTGCTATTCAGATAGGGACGTACAATTTTATCAATCCTATGGTGAGTGTAGAGGTGCTAGATGGTATAGTGGAGTATATGGATAGGCACAATATTGATTTGATAGGTGATTTGGTTGGCAAGTTGGAGGTTTAATTTATTTCGATTGTAAAAGATGTGGCATAGAAGATGCTGTTGAATAATTATTGAGTGATTTTTGATATAGGATATAGAAAAAGCAAGGTTTAGAAGATGGATGTGAAAATAGAAAGTAGTTGGAAAGAGAAATTGCAAGGTGAGTTTGAAAAACCATATTTTGAAACGCTCACTAATTTTATTAGAGATGAATACCAGCGTGAGAAAATCTTTCCGCCAGCACATCTTATTTTTAGTGCTTTTGATAAATGTCCTTTTGATGAAGTGAAAGTTGTTATCATTGGGCAAGATCCATATCACAATATTGATCAAGCTAATGGTTTGGCTTTTTCGGTAAATGAGGGTGTGAGAATTCCGCCTTCGCTGGTAAATATTTATAAAGAGATAGAGGCAGATTTTGGAAAATCTATAACTAAAACAGGCAATTTGGAGCATTGGAGCAAGCAAGGGGTGCTACTTTTGAATGCTACCCTTACTGTGAAGGCTCATACACCTGGATCGCATCAGGGAAAAGGTTGGGAGCAATTTACAGATGCTGTAATAGACACACTGTCAAGAGATTGCAGCGGGTTGGTGTTTATGCTTTGGGGTAATTATGCACAGCAGAAGGGGAAAAATATAGATGCGAACAAGCACTTGGTGCTTAAATCGCCCCATCCTTCGCCACTTTCGGCTCATAGAGGCTTCTTTGGGAGTAGGCATTTTAGTAAGGCTAATGAGTATTTGGTTGAGAAGGGGAAGAAGCCGATAGAATGGATTTAAGCTAATTATTAATTGTTAATTATTAATTATTAATGGGTTGTTTCTTGAAAGTCAGTAGTAATCAGGAGCTCACTCATGTCATTCCGAGGCTTCACCCAATTTTTTTATTGGGCAAAAAGAAGGGAATGACATTGAGATTTCATCTTGTGTTTTATGGTTTGGAAGACCGGCATAATTCAGCCTCTAGCCTTTAGGCTAGACAGAGCCTTGGGTATAGTTTAAGAGAATGATACGAGACCTGAAGGCCCGATATAGTTAAGCCCAGGCTTTAGGCCTGGGTATTGATTAGTTGTGTGCTCAGAGGCCTGAAGGGCTGATATAATTCAGCCCAGGCTATAAGGCCTGGGTATCAATTAGAGACGATATTGCGAGGCCTGCAAGGCTGGCATAAATTTGTAGAACACCCCTTGCTTCATTATCACTAAATATTGTATCTTTGAATATAAATTGTTG
>DUVZ01000147.1 GCA_012840785.1 Bacteroidales bacterium | reverse complement strand
CCTTATATAGGGCATTGTTTTAGAGTAATGAATGCAGGACAAACATTAGAGGAGAAAATTGTTGGGGTTTTGCATGATGTTCTTGAAGATACAAAACTTACTGTAGCTGATTTGTTTTTCGAAGGATTCTCGGAAGTGATAGTTGATGCAGTACATTCTCTAACAAAGATAGAGAATGAGGATTATAATCACTACTTGAACCGCGTTATGCAAAATGATTTAGCTACACGTGTTAAGTTAAATGATTTGACAGACAACATGGATTTAAGACGCTTAGAAGTTTTGTCTGACGACGATGTGGAGCGAATGCAGAAATACCTAGATGCATACAACAAACTTACCGACAAGTAACTAATAAAATTAAGAACCTTTGGCTGGAATTTATATTCATATTCCTTTTTGCAAAACGCGATGTATCTATTGCGATTTTTTTACTTCAACCAACGAAACTGAAATAGACAGTTATGTTGAGGCTTTATGCAAAGAGATACATCTTAGAAAAGATGAGTTGATTGATGATGTTGTGAAAACAGTCTATTTTGGTGGAGGCACGCCATCGCGTTTGAAGAAGAATCATATTGAACAGATTTTTGAAGCTATCAGAGCAAACTATCAATTGACAGCTGACGCAGAGATAACGATTGAAGCTAATCCTGATGACCTGACTCACCATTACGTTGATATGCTTTGCAAATTGCCCTTCAATAGAGTTAGTATTGGGGTGCAAAGCTTTGATGATTATGAGCTAAAGTTTCTTAGTAGAAGACACGATGCTAGTGGGGCAATTGAAGCAGTAAAATATTGTCAGAAAAAGGGCTTCAATAATATAAGTATCGATTTAATGTATGGTTTGCCCAATCAAACATTAGCTATATGGAAACGAAGTTTGCAACAGGCTATAGACCTGAACGTTCAACACATATCTGCCTATCATTTAATTTATGAAGAAAAAACACGATTATACTCTCTGCTGCAGGCTGGCAAAGTAAACCCTGTTGATGAAGATAGTAGTTTAGAAATGTTTGCTACTTTAATTGACACTTTAACAAAAGTGGGATTCGAACATTATGAGATTTCTGCTTTTGCAAAACAGGGTTTTATTTCACAACACAACTCTTCTTATTGGACGGGATTGAAATATCTTGGATTTGGTCCGTCAGCACACTCTTTCGATGGCGAACATCGATGGTGGAATGTATCATCGTTGCCAAAATACATTGCGGGGATAAACAACTCTACCCCGAACCTTGAAAAGGAGGATATAGACCTCACAACAAAATACAACGAGTATATTATTACTGGTTTGCGTACAGTGTGGGGAATTGATTTGGAAGTGTTGAAAAGTAGGTTTGGAGATGAATTGTATGACTACTTTTTACAGAATTCTAAAAGATACTTTAATCTTGAATACCTTAAAAAAGAAAACACCAATGTTACGCTCACACACAAAGGGATATTTATATCTGATGGAATAATGAGTGATTTGATGAAGGTGTAAATAGCTGCAATTATTGAACTGCCGTACTTGTTTTATCAGATAGCACAGTTGTTAATTGTTGAGATTAACAGAAACACCTAACTTAAACAAGGTGGGATTTACAGGATAGTTGGGCAGCGAGAAGTAGTTTGGTTTTTCTATCACCAAATCTGCAATATTGTACATCATCACAAAAAATCTCATCTGCTTCAAGTGCATATTTGCATATCCTGTTACAATAGGATAGTTTCCAACCTTTTTCTCTCTTTGGTTGTAAAACTGCAATAGAGCTGGCTCATAGCCTGGTGCATAATACTCTGTATGGTAATGTGCGTCAACTCCCAATTGCAAAGTTAACTCATCCACAATTTTAGTCTTTAAAAATATGTTTGAGTAGGCACTAAGAGTGGGCAATGGAATTGCTTCTTCGTTGCTTGATGTTTGATACACAATAGAGTTGTTCCAATTAAAAATGCCAAATTTAAAGTCTTGATCTATCCGCGCCGATACAACTTGTATGTTTTCGTTTTCTTGGAAAGGCAGACTAGTTTTATCGAAATAGATGAGGTTTTGAATGTTTTCAACACCCACACTAAGAGTGGTTTTGGTAAATGGGATAACTAGTTTTCCACCAATGTATACCCTGCGTGTATCATCAAAATCATTGTTCCACCAGAAGTATTTCGAGTGATATTGTCGTTCAAGGAATTTAGGCTTCAAGTTTTTGATATATGCCTCTCCTATCAAGTTTGCATCTTTTCCCGCAATATTAAAGGTTGTTTTTATATTTCCACTTAATCTAAACTCCCCTAAATTTTCGCCCAGTACACCCAAATCGGCTTCTGCATTAAAGCGAAGATACTTTCCTTGTTGTTTGCTTAGTATTCCACCAATAGTTGTAGTCTGTTCATTGTGTCTATACCTACCATCTGCCACGGTGTCGAGCAAATTGAAGTTTCTTGATTCGTGTTCTACAAACACGGTAAGCCCAAACTTCACCCAATCTCTAAATCCTTCTCGCATAGAGAGTGCAAGGGTGTTTTTAAATGTGCTAAAGCGGGTGCTGTCGTCAACTGCCGATTTGTAATAATTGTTTGAATAAAGTGTGTCTATTTTCCCAACAACATCTCCATTGGGCAGTGTTACACGAGCTGTATCGTACGATAAAAATCTACGGTATTGATCTTTGTAGCGCGAGGTTAATATTAAACTCGCTACAGGCACAAACTTTTTATCTCCAGGGGTTAAGGTTGGTTCGTTATATCCTAAATTGTATCGAGCAGATAGATAATACTGCTTGGTTTTTACTCTGTTCCAAGTGTCTACAAAGCGAGTTGGAATATCTTGCGAGTTAAAGCTTTGCTCAATCAACTCGGGGTTGGTTATAAATGTAGAGTCGGTGATGCCTCCGTTTTCGTAATTAGTAGCAGATGTTTGTGAAGCAAAAGCATGAACCTCAATACGGTCGCTTAGATAGTTTCCATAGACAGAAAAATTGTTCTGCTTTGCTGCTTGTGATGCATAGAATCCTTTAGCATTGATAAAGTCTAGGTCGAAACCAAAGTTTAGGTGCCTGTTGAAGTTCATTGTAAACCTTGTTTCAAGTCGCTCTTCTTTGTTCATGTTACTTCCAGAGCGCTGATAGTTTATGCGAGAATAGGGGATGCGGGTGTTGAAAAACAATTGCTTATCAACATCCATATTATATGGGTAGTATGCATCGTAAAAGAAAAACTGACTCCCCTCGCCACGATCGAAAAAGAGTTTAGAGATAACTGGCGAGCCAAGATTGCCTAAATAGCCCATTGCAACAGAGTTGCCATCGGGCAGTGTTGTTTGTTGATAGTTGTACAATAGAGTATCTGGTGTAGCTGTGTATCGTTCGCCTGTTCGCTCGTTGATTCTCCAAACATTATAGCGTGTAAGATCCTTTGTTGTGTCGGTATCTTGAAGGGCTCCTCTAGTTATACCGTCAGCTCTTTTCGATTGCTCCATAATGATGCCAAGCGAATCTCTCTCGTTTGTAATCAAGGATGAGTCGGGCACAATTATATGCGGTTGTTGTGCAACCAGCATAGTTGCAAAAAAACTAAATAAACACAGTATGAGTAGCTTTTCTTTCATCGCTTGCAAACTTACATAAAAAAAAGTCATTCATTTATATGTTATCTCAAATTTGTGCTCATTTTCATAAAATTTAGGTGTTAGTAGGTCTTTTATTTTCGTATAGCTCTTGTTATATATATTACCTCTTAATATATATGAGGTGTAGTTAAGTTGGCTAATAAATGCTGTGTTCTTATTTCTTAATAAGGCTTTAATTATATACCTTTGTGCAACAATTTACAGAATGGAAAAACCGATTACATCTATTTTTTATTGAAAAATATTTATAGATGAGAAATCATAATCTTTTTATCTAATTATTATTATTATGAAAGAATATCAATTTAAAACATCAGGACAAACACGTACCGAACGTGACCTTTTAGGCGAGAAAGAAGTACCAACAGAAGCACTTTTTGGAATTCAAACTTTACGCTGTATCGAAAATTTTGATATAAGTCGTCAATTGTTATCACACTACCCTCCATTTGTAAAGGCTTTGGGATTAGTGAAAATGGGAGCAGTAAAAGCAAACAATGAGCTTAAACTTATCAACGATGGGATAACTAATGCAATTGTAGAGGCTTGTCAAGAACTCATGGATGGCAAGCATACCGAGCACTTTCCTATAGATTTGGTGCAAGGTGGTGCAGGTACAAGTGTTAATATGAATGCAAACGAAGTTATTGCTAATCGTGCATTGGAGATATTGGGCAAAAAGAGAGGCGAGTACAAATATTGCCATCCAAACGACCATGTAAACATGGCTCAATCTACCAATGATGCTTACCCAACTGCTATGCACCTGGGTTTGTATATGTTGCACGATGAGTTGAAAGCTTCATTAGAAAAACTGATTGAGTCTTTCGAAAAGAAATCAATCGAGTTTAAAGAGATGGTAAAGATGGGTCGCACACAGTTGCAAGATGCTGTGCCAATGACTTTGGGGCAATCTTTTGGTGCATATATGGATGCAATGAAAAACGAATTGAAGCGCATCGATGCTGCTTCAAAAGAGTTCCTTACAATTAATATGGGCGCTACAGCTATTGGTACAGGAATTACTGCAGAGCCCGGTTATGCAGAGCTTTGCACACAATATATAAAAGATATTTCGGGTTGGGACATAGTTCTTGCAGAAAATCTTGTTGAAGCAACAAACGACACATCAGCTATGGTGGGATACTCATCTGCTATGAAGATGATTGCTCTTAGATTGTCTAAAATATGCAACGACCTTAGATTAATGGCTTCTGGACCAAGAGCAGGTTTGGGTGAAATAAACTTACCCCCAAAACAACCGGGTTCTTCTATTATGCCAGGTAAAGTAAACCCGGTGATTCCAGAAGTTGTAAATCAGGTGTGTTTCAAGGTTATTGGAAACGATTTAACTGTGTCGATGGCTTCAGAAGCTGCACAGTTGGAGCTAAATGTTATGGAGCCTGTATTGGTTCAAAACCTTATAGAATCTAGCACTTGGTTGAAACGTGCTTTTGATACATTGCGCGTTGAGTGTGTTGATGGTATTGTTGCCAACGAAGAGCATTGCAGAAGTGTGGTAGAACACTCTATCGGTATAGTTACTGCGCTTAAACCATTTATTGGTTATGCAAACAGTACAGAGATTGCTAAAGAAGCATTGGAAACCGGAGGTAGTGTTTATCAATTGGTACTTGACAAGAAGTTGCTTACACAAGAGCAATTGGATACAATATTAGATCCTAAACATATGGTTCGTCCGTCAAAGGTTGAGATTTAATTTTATCCGCTAAAAGATTCTAGATATATATAAACCCGTCTGATTATATTCAGATGGGTTTATTTTTTTTGTTATTCTATATAAGTGTTTGCTGTAAGTTGTCTTTATTCTTAAATGGATTTTAATTTCTCAGCTATTTATATGCAATTTACAGATTACATGCAAAGAGCTATATGCTTGCTCTAAACTGTATGTTTGATGCAATTAGATGTCTCCATATATCCATTTTTATAGTCTGCATGCAATATATTTGAGAGTTGGTGATATACTATGTTTTGCTTTTATTTGTAAATAATTGTTTAGTTTTTGTGCTGTCTATTCGGTATTCTATTGGCATATCTTTGCTCAAAACACTTCGACGCTCTACAAAATGGCAACAAGAGTTGAAACTTGCATCTACCACGGTAGATTTGCTTTGAAAAAGTTTATTCTTGTTTTGATGCACAATTTTGAGCCATTCATGCCTCAAAATTCTAGTTTTTGATAGAGAATTATTTTTTCATCAGTCAGTTTTTCAATTGTAGACTGTTTTTTATTTCTCTGCGACTTTTTTCTCACCACATTTTTTTCACAAATCAGCATTTTACCGTTTCAAATTGTTTCTACGATGGTAGATTCAATTTTCAAGGCATGAATTTTCAATCTACCACCGTAGATTTGATTTTCAAGAGATGATTGCCCAATCTACCATGGTAGATTTGATTTCCAACTCTTTTATGACGTATCTGCAAATGAATTGTAATAAATAGCGCTCTATTATTTACGAATTGACGCTTTGGCAGTTGCAAAAATATTGTGGGTGTGAGATAAAACAGCTTGTTGGAAGCTAAAATAGATTATTTCAACAAAATTTGATGTTGTATTTGATTTCAAAACTGAAAAAAGGGATATAATAGTAGTTTGTAAAACAGCTGCTTATTAGCAGTCTTTAACACAATGCTGCTTCTACTTTTCAATTAAACGCACCAGTAAAAATGTAATAGAAGTTTGGCTGGCACAAAAAGTATTTGGCAAATAGCAGACACAAATAAAAAAACATCACTAGTGGAAGAATTATAATTGGCTCTAATTTACCTATCATATATAAATAGCTGTATTAGTATTACCTTGACAACTTTACCATCAAATATTTTCTACTTACCAGCTGATTTAAAGAAGTGTATATCATTTGTTGGTTTAATGTCTAAATAAACTGTTAAAACATTTGGTTGGTGAACATAGGTTCATTACATTTGTCGTGAACATTAGCAAAAAGTAAATATGTGTGCACGTAGAAAAAGAGCTCGTAGAGTATTAAATCCACCATCTGTAAAGGGTTTCAAGCCTTATGGAATAGATTCTGATTTAAAGCCATCGGAAGTTTCAGTCAATTTATTGATTGAGGAATATGAGGCAATGCGCCTCTGCGACTATGATGGATTGAGTCATCATCAAGCATCACTGTTAATGGATGTTTCTCGTCCAACTTTTACACGCATATATGCTGCAGCTTTACGAAAGTTAGCTGTGGCTTTTGTGGAAGGACGCCAAATAGCCATTGAGGGGGGCAAAGTTTATTTCGATAGCGATTGGCATCAGTGCAACAGTTGCAAATGCTATTTTAGTCATCCACACAAGCATTTGCCCATTGAGGTGTGTCCATTGTGTGGCAGCCACGATATATCCGATTTTGATATGCCTGAAGAGGATGACAAAGAGATTTATAATGAAGATCAATGTGCCTGCCCACAATGTCAATTTGAGCAAGCTCACCATTTTGGAAGACCATGTAAAGAAGAGGTTTGTCCAAAATGTGGGAGTTTTATGAAGCGAAAAGGTGGACATGGACGCAGAGGTCGAAAAAACAAAGGAGTATGAAAGTAGCAATAGCATCAACTGGCAATACGCTAGAATCTAATATAGACACAAGTTTTGGGCGTTGTGCGTGGTTTATTATAGTAGATACTGAGAGTGGTGGAATGGAGTTTATCCCCAACATCAATAAAGATATGGAAGAGCATGCTGGCAAAGCGGCAGTAGAATTAGTTGCAACCCGCAACGTGCAGATGATAGTATCTGGTGAGTTTGGTTTGAAAATTAAACCCTTGCTAGATAGTATGCACATACAAATGGTGGTGATAGAGGATACCGAAAAGAGAGTCTGCGATGTAATTGCTTTATTAAATAATAGGAAGAAATAGAATTATGCCAAAATTAGATGGTACAGGACCCGAAGGAAAGGGCAAAGGAACAGGAAGAGGACTAGGGAAATGTAGCGATGCTACAGATAAAGAAAAACTAGAGAAATTGGGCAAGGGAATGGGTAAGAAACGCCACTCATGCTCAGAGGAAGGTCGTGGTAAACGACTAAATGCTGGTTTGAAATAAACAATTTAATCATTTTAAAAACATATTATAATGTCAAATTTTAATCAAAGAGGTCAGATGGACGAAGTTCCTATGACAGGGCGAAGGATGGGTCGTTGTGGTAATTTTGGTGCAGGACACAGATACTCAACACAAGAGAACGAGAATATAGAAAATACGATGAATGACAATCTTCAAGAACAAGGATTGGGTAGAGGTCGTGGACAAAGAATGAGAAGAGGCATGAGAAACCGCATGGGTCGAGGTAAAGGTGGCGGCATGGGGCAGAATCGTGGTGGTCGTGGAATGGGTCAAGGCAATGGAGACCGTGGTCGTGGTATGGGCGGCAGGTTTCGTGACGATATTCAAGAATGGTTTTTAATAGAATAGAAACAATTGTAAAACAATACAAGCCCTTTGTTTAAATAGAAAGGGCTTGTGCTAATTTTAAAACAAAACAAATTTAATTATGACAAAGAAAAGAATTGCAATTCCGATGGTCAACGGTATGTTGGCCGAACACTTTGGCCATTGCCAAGCATTTGCTTTTGTGGATGTTGAAAACGGCGCTATCACAGAAGTTACAACAATTGATCCACCAGAACACACACCAGGTGCGTTCCCAAAATGGGTGTCGGAAAATGGTGCAACTGATGTAATTGCTGGAGGTATGGGAGGTAAAGCTATCACCCTGTTTAATCAATATGGCGTAAATGCTTTTGTGGGTGCACCTGTTGATACACCTACTAATTTGGTGAATAAGTTTATTGCAGACGAGTTGACATTGAGTGCCAACTATTGCAGCCATGACGAGAACCACAGTTGCGGTGGTCATTAAGTGAGCTATAATACTATCAGAGATTTTAAAAGTATGAAAAACCAGCAAACATTTAAAGTAGCAATAGCAAGTGGCAAAGGTGGAACAGGTAAAACAACCCT
>DUVZ01000146.1 GCA_012840785.1 Bacteroidales bacterium | reverse complement strand
TGATCGTAAGTTCCACCTTCAACTTTTACACGCGACAACTCCTTGTTCCAATCTTCGTAAGCTTGCTTTCTCACTGCATCAAAATTGAAACCACTTTGCTCTGTCTCAAGATTCTCCCAAGCATTTTCGGTACTGACAAACGACACACCTATCTGCACCTCAATGATTTCGCCTTCTTCTACATCATAGCTAAAGTAAGCACCAATATCATCTCCCGCTATGTCGCGGTTATATTTTGTATATAGTTTGTATTGCCCACTATGAATATCCCACTCGGCTTCCACACCCTGCATTTCGCGTTGCATCTTCCAATAGCCAGTTGAAACGGGTTGTTTGTTTACCCTCATCACAAAATAGATAGGGAAAACTGCTTGTGGATTGTAACAGAAAGTGCCTTGCAACTTCATTCCCTCAATTTCAGTTTGGCTCACACGGCGCATCCATGCACCCGACTCGTTGGTCAATCCTTCTCCCAAATTCATCAAGATATTAGCCTCCCCTTTGGGAAAAGTAAATCTAGCAATGCTGCTTCTATCAGTTGCAGTAACCTCTGTTTTTATATTATACTTGGTCAAGATATTGGAGTAATAACCCGGAACAGCTCGTTCGTCAGAATAGATGCTTCCATATTCCTTGTAGTCCACATTCAGCTCGCCAGTAGTAGGCATCAACAATAGTGAGCCTAAATCGGGACATCCTACACCACTTAAATTTACATGCGAATAGCCTGTAAAAAAAGAGTTGACATTTGAATAGGGAGTCGACCACCACTGTTTGTCTTTATCATACTTATTAAGATCCGACCCCATCACATTGAAAGGCGAGACAGACATCATACCATTAGGGCGTACAGCTCCAGGATTGGTTGTGCCATAGTTGTCAGAACCAATAAAGGGGTTTACCAATTCAACAGGTTGCTCTTGCGCCACAAGAGGTGTGGTGCTAGCGAATAACACAACAAAAATATATTTTATAAGAGTAAAAGGTTTCATATTATTTGGCTTTAATTGAAAAGAATCAAACAGATCGCCTTTTCATAAATTCTATTATTTCACTTATATATCCAAATGCAACACCCACCACTGTGTCAGCAGCTCCGTAATAGACAGCAATTTTATCACCCTCAGTGAGTGCAGCACATGGAAACAACACATTAGGTACATCGCCTGCCAACTCGTATAATTCTGCTGGAGCCAACAGATAATCTTGTGTGCGATACAACACTTTGTCAGGTCTATCTTTATCAAGGAGTGCAGCCCCCATCGAATAGCGGAAACCATTGCACGTATTGATTACACCGTGATAAATCATTAACCAGCCCTCATCGGTGAGAATTGGTATGGGCCCAGCACCAATTTTTGTGCACTGCCAAGCACTTTGCTCAAAAGGTGTCACCTTC
Source organism: Bacteroidales bacterium (assembly GCA_012840785.1). Classification (GTDB taxonomy): domain Bacteria; phylum Bacteroidota; class Bacteroidia; order Bacteroidales; family Dysgonomonadaceae; genus UBA2632. The sequence goes on along the minus strand of DUVZ01000146.1, from coordinate 6,574 downwards.
ATCACACAGCGGTGCTCTCCCCAATACTTCATATCGGGACTATAGCTGATGTAGATATCACCAAAAGGAGTATGTCCATTATCACTTGGACGACTCAACATAGCATACTTACCATCTATCTTTTCAGGAAACAACACCCCATTTCTATTGAATGGCAAAAAGGCGTTTTCGCATTGAAAAAACTCTTCAAAGTCGAATGTATAAGCTATCCCAATAGTAGGTCCATGATAGCCATTACACCATGTAACCCAGTATCTATCCTCAATCCACACCACACGTGGGTCGTACTTATAGTCCGACTCAATCATCTCGGTGTTGCCCGCTTTCATCTTTATAGGTTCATGATCGATATCCCAATTGATACCATCTTTACTAAATCCACGGAATATATTCATCTGTACCGACCTGTTGTCGCATCTGAATACACCAGCAAAACCGTCTTTAAAAGGAACTACAGCACTATTAAAAATACTATTTGATGAAGGAATATGATACCTATTAATAACAGGGTTCTCACTATATCGCCACATGATGTCGTTGCATCCTTCTGGCCTATCTTGCCAAGGAATTGATTGGGTTGATTTCATAGTTTTCAGCTTTTATTTAGTTTATATATATATATATCAGTTTTATTAATTTCAACATTAAAGTAGCATTTAATTCGCTATTATAAAAAGAAAAGCAGGATCTATTTTGCCTTCACCACTTTATCTTTACTGTCGGGATAAACAAATGGAACAAATACTGTTACAAGAAAAGCAGGTATAGTGGCAATGAGTACTATTATAAAAAAAGTTTTATAGCCCATCAAGTCACTCAATGTCCCACTCACCATGCTAGGGAGCATAAAACCAAGATTCATAATAGCCGTAGCAAATGCATAGTGCGCCATTTGATGTTTACCAGGTGCAATTTGCTGCATCATAAAAAGCATAAGTCCCACAAAGCCAAAACCGTAACCAAAATACTCAATCACTACTGCCAAACCAATAACAAACAAACTATCGGGTCTGAAAGCAGCTAATAAAAAATAACCAACAAATGGAATGTTAAATGCACTCCATAAATAGATAAGTGACTTTTTAAGTCCTACCGAGGAGATAAAATATCCACCTAATATAGATCCTACAACAAAAGCTGCCGAACCTGCAGTACCATATACCAATCCAATATCTTGTGTGGAAAGTCCCAACCCTCCCACATCACGACAAGCTTTTAAGAACAAAGGTACAATTTTCACAGCCAATCCTTCCGCAGATCTGTAAAGGATAATGAAGATGATGTGAAAACCAATATATTTCTTTTGGAAGAAAGTGCGAATCACTTCCCATAGAGCAATTATTGCATCGCGTGCAGTGCTTACTTTTCTCTCTGAGTTATCTTCTGTTGGCAGAATGCGTATATGATACATTCCTAATGCAAGCATAATAAGCGCACAGATAAACATTATCACCATCCATGCCTGTACCACTCCCACACTACTCTCCAATGAGCCAGCAATATATACAAGCCCTCCACTAGTGAGAATCTTTGCAATATTGTACGATGCGCCCTGCCACCCAATATATTGAGCCTGTTGTTTTTTATCAAGAAAAGCAAGATATACACCATCGCCTGCGATATCGTGCGTCGCTCCACTAAAGGCAAGAATGCCCATCAATGCAATGGAGTAAGTGAAAAAACTAGGCAAAGGAAGCGAAAGAGCAATTAAGCCAAAAAGAACACCAGAAAGTATTTCAGTAAACACGACAAAAAACTTCTTGGTTTTGAACATCTCCAAAAAGCCACTCCACAAAGGCTTAAGAGTCCAGGGTATCATTACCAAGGATGTCCAAAAAGCTATTTTGGAATCGGATATCCCCATGTTGGTAAACATAAGTACCGATGCTACAGATATTGCCACAAATGGTAGCCCCATGCCAAAGTAAACAGAGGGAACCCACAAGGCTGGATTTGAGATGCATTGTTTTGAAGACATTTATTTGAATATTTGTTGCAAAAATAGCGATTTATTGACTATTTTGCCCCTTAAAAAAAACAAAACATAATCTTTTGCGTTTATTATGACAAGCAAATGGTGAAAATAAACAACTTCACCAAACTCACATACTTAACAATTTAGCTATGACAGAAGAACTCAATCGTTATATTCGCCTTATCCCAAAAGCAGAGCTACATCTTCATATTGAAGGTTCGCTAGAGCCTGATTTAATGTTTTCCATGGCCAAAAAGAATGGTGTAAACATAAAGTACAAAAGCGAAGATGATTTGCGGGCTGCATACAACTTCAACAACCTACAAGAGTTCTTAGACATCTACTATGCCGGGGCAGATGTGCTCATTACAGAACAAGACTTTTATGACTTAACTATTGCCTATCTCAAAAAAATAAAGGAAGACAATGTGATTCATACAGAAATATTTTTCGACCCACAAACACATACTGCTCGAGGTATTGGGTTTGACACAGTTGTAAAAGGAATTACACGCGCCCTACATGTGGGTAAAGAACAAATGGGTATAAGCTCACATCTTATTATGTGTTTTTTGCGTCATCTTGATGAACAGTCGGCTCAAGAAACTTTAGACTTAGCCCTCGGCTACAAAGACAAGATTATTGGTGTTGGGCTCGACTCATCTGAATTGGGCAATCCCCCAAGCAAATTTGCAAACGTGTTTAAACGTGCACAGAAGGAGGGTTTCTTAACAGTGGCTCATGCGGGCGAAGAGGGTCCTGCTGAATATGTGTGGGAAGCAATAAACGTGTTGAATGTAATGCGTATTGACCATGGCGTACAATCGATAAACGACAAGAAACTGGTTGCAGAGTTAGTAAAAACACGGATGCCACTTACTGTTTGTCCATTATCTAATCTTAAACTGAAAGTTGTTTCAGATTTGAAGGAACTGCCTCTGAAAAGAATGATAGACAAAAATATACTGGTTACTATCAACTCCGACGACCCATCATACTTTGGTGGATATATCAACCAAAACTATATCGAGACAGCTGAAGCTCTGAACCTAACAAAAGATGATATTCTTCAGTTAGCTAAAAACTCATTCACAGCTTCCTTTTTAACTGATGCTGAAAAGAAATACTATTTAGACAAAGTAGATGCAGTTGACAAGGAGTTAAGAAAACAATCACATCCAGCAAATATAATGTAAAAAAGAAGTCGAAATGATTAGAATGTCAATGCTAAATATAGAATGACTCCCTCTTCATTTCGACTGTTTTACTCTTTTAGATATGCCAAAAGGCACCTTTATTCAATAATATAAGAACTCTTATTAAAAAGCATAACTTAAATAAAGCCCATAATTCTCTTTCAAAACTTTATTTGGTCCATACCAATCTAAGTTTGCTGCAAATCCAAAACCATAAGCTTTGTAACTCACCCCTAATCGCCCATATACAGCAGCCCTGTCGTGCTTCCTCGTATCCATGTCATGATTATACATAGCTTGTACACTAGTAAAAAATGACCAATCGCTTGATAATTGAGGGCTGAACTGTACACCAGCTTTACTCTCAGAGTTCTTAGATTGAGTTAAATAAAATCCTGTCGCCATATTTACAGATAAAACTCTATAACGGAATCCATAGCGTCCACCAACAAAGGGTCTGAAGCCCCAACTTGAATTAATGCCAGCACCCGCAACAATTCCTAGACCTTGGTATACATCATATGTGAGATACAAAGAGTTCATCGATTCACTATCATTCTTTTCTCTATCAGTCTGGTTTTTAAAGTTGAGTTTGTTATCATAATCACCAGCAGTCATGGTGCTAGCAAAAACACCAAGCCTAGTGCTTTGGTTAAACTTTCTATTTACCGTTACTTGTGTTGCAAACCTATGGTTTCCAAAAAACACCTCCACCGGAATTAAAGCAGAGTCCTTAGGCTTAGTTTCTTGAGCTATTGAGACTGCTGATAATAAACACATGCTGACAATAAGTAATTTTCTAACTGTTATCATAATTATAGTTTATCTTGACCTGTATGATTAGTCTATTTTCAATTATTCAATGTTAATTAACAGCATAATTAAGTGGTTTGTTCGTTTTTTGATGAGAGAGAATTTATGTACTCTCTCTACTCCTCCTCAACAGCGGTGTGCCTCTCCTTTATAATCTCTTCTGTTTTTTGTTTCAAATCAGAGTCAATATTCTTAGAGGAGGATGAGGTTGAAGGCGATATTGAGAATTTCGAAAAAAGAGGTAAGTGATCCGATCCTATATTTGGAAGCTTCTTTATCTGAGCAACCTCGATCTCTTTCGAAGAAAATATAAAATCAAGAGGTAATCTAAATATTCCTGGTTTAACAGGAAATGTTCTAATACCCCCTCCTTGCCCAATCTAACATCTCTCAATTTTGGAACTTAACAAACAGTCGAATCCTTATATAATCGAATATCTTCACAGGCCAGTTAGTTATCCTGAAATAAGGTAAAAGGCTCATCAATAAAAAAGAATTTAAATTATTAGAAAGATTGCAACCACAATTCTTCAATTTTTATTAGGTTAGTGAATCTTACATGTGTTGAGTGTAAAGAATAAAGATATAAAATTTATCAATCCCCTATACTCTTTAAACAGAAAAACAAGGAAGAATTCATTCATCTAGCAAGTTTGCAATAAAAGCAGAAAAGATGAAAATCAAATTAGGCTAAAGTCTTATACAATCACACTATCCTAAAAATTATAGGATCGCTTACGGATATATTGATATTTTTATCTATTTTTGTATTGTTAAGCCTACTAAACACTTTTAATCGAATCTATATCTTATGGAGTGGAAAAATCATTATAAGCTGCACATATGCACTGCCCATGAAGCGGTAGATGCTATAAAGGACAACTACAACCTAGTTTATGGAAATGCTACTGGCTTTCCCCAAGTATTTTGTAAAGCATTGGCTGAACAGAAAGACCGTTTCACAAATGTGTCTATCTATAATATGCTCATAACCGGTACTCCTTGGCATATAGATGAAAAAATGAAAGGTCATTTCCAAACAATAACTAGCTTTATTAGCAGACCATCACTTAAAGGAATGCAAGAAGGGCTTATAGAGTTCATACCTTGTTATTTGCGCCAAGTTCCTTTGCTTTTCAGCGAAGGATATTATCCAGTGGATGTGGCTGTGGTGCAAGTTTCTCCACCCAACGACGAGGGATACTGCTCGTTTGGTGTAGCAAACGATTACACAAAACCTGCTGCAGATAATGCAAGGATTGTGATAGGTGAGATAAACGATCAAACGCCTTGTACATGGGGCGACAACTTTATTCATGTTACCGACTTAGATTACATTATAGAAACTTCTTACCCATTGGTCGAAACACCCTCTCCTGTAGCCACAGAGGTTGAGCTTTCTATAGCTAAACATTGTGCATCGCTTATCAATGATGGCGACACACTGCAGCTTGGCATTGGAGGATTACCCAATGCGGTGCTTGCTTCGCTGAAAGACAGAAAAGATTTGGGCATTCACACCGAGTTGTTTACCGAGGGGGTAATAGACTTAGTAAATGAAGGAGTCATCACAGGGAAGAGAAAAACACTACATCCCAATAAAATTATTGCCACCTTCATAATGGGCACAAAGCGAGTATTCGACTTTGTGCACAACAATCCAATGTTGGAACTACACCCAGTTGATTATGTAAACAATCCAAATGTAATTGGACAAAACGATAACATGGTGTCAATAAACTCATGCATCGAAGTGGATTTGATGGGGCAAGTCAACTCCGAATCTATAGGTTTAAACCAATATAGTGGTCCCGGTGGACAGGTAGATTATGTGCAGGGCGTGCGTCTCTCAAAGGGGGGTAAATCAATAATTGCCATTCCTTCAACTGCCGCTGGTGGGAAACTGTCGCGTATTGTGCCGTTCCTATCGCATGGCGCTGCAGTAACTACTTCACGCAATGACGTCGATTATGTAGTTACAGAATATGGTATTGCTCATTTGCGAGGAAGAACTCTTAGAGAAAGAGCCAAAATGTTAATTGGATTAGCCCACCCTAACTTTAGAGAAAAGCTGATGGAGGAGTTTGTAAGAAGGTATAAATAACCATTGAAATATATAAACCTTTTTTTCCATCAGCATTTTTAGCTTTCTGTAATCTGTAGATGGTTGCAAATAAACCTACAATAAAATAAAGACAAACATACAGCAAGATTACTCCCTAATATTTATCTGAAAAACTCTTCTGATTACATCATCAATCCCTCTGCGTTTTGGCTCTTTGTAGAGGTGTTAATGACAACAATATGCATAGTCTTTGCATTATCAGGCTGCAAAAACAAAGATATTATTTAAGCAAAATAGTCCCTACTGAGAAAAAACTATCGTTTAGCTATTACGAAAAAAGTTAAAAATAGCACACCTGTCCTCATTTTTCTACATAAAAAATTTGATATTATATCAGCAAGTTGACTGTACAGAAACATCTATTTTAGAGAGCTGAATTTATCTTTTGTCAAGTAAAGCTGTAATTTATTGTTTATTTGACATTTTGATGTTTTCAAAAGCATCTCTAAACATTTAAATAGCTTG
>DUVZ01000145.1 GCA_012840785.1 Bacteroidales bacterium | reverse complement strand
CGAACTTCGCACATTCAAAAACAAAACTATGGCAACGTTGTAGTGAAACTCGCATCACACCATACAGAAAGATTTCTTTAACAACGTGGAACTTTTTACGGTCAGAAACAGTTCATTCAGCCTTAAAGTAGACTCATTTCTATACAATATGAACTCTGTGCATCTTGTGTGGGATTTTTTTATGGTTGGAATGAACTGCTGAAAGGTCAAATTGAAGTCACTTAAACCTCTTATGACTCATTTCCACCTTAAATGGTCTTACATATTCAAAAAAAAATTATGTCTGAAGCAAAGTAAACCTCGCAACAAATTTTGCACAAATGTTTTTTACCATAAATGAACCTTGCACCAAGGTGAGAACTTTTGTTTTTTACATTATGTGAGATATGCATATTGTAATATTATTTCATTTTTTTAAAGGGAATGTTCTATTATAAAACCTGCAACCTATACTTCTTGACCACGCTGTTTTGTTAACTAAACATTTATTTTGCAGTGTAGTGTTTTATTTGATAGTAAGGCTATTGATGAAAATTAGAAGATGAACAACTATCTCTTCAACCTGTTTAAAGGATAGAGAAATAGTAATAGACAATTATAAAACTGCAAGCATGAAAATAATAAAAGTATCTGAAACAAGTATCAAAGACACTCCCCACAAAGTAGATACGCGTCTGCTTTACGACAACGATAATGCACAGGCTGTTCATATAACTCTTCAACCTGGTGAAACTCTAAAGCGACACATCACTCCTGTAGATGTTTTCTTTTATATTCTAGAGGGATCACCTACTGTGCATATAGGCGATAAGGAGCAAATGGTTGAGGTAGATTCGCTTGTAGAAAGTCCTAAAGATATTGTTCATCATATTAGTAACAATTCTACTCAAGTGGCTAGAATTCTAGTGGTTAAAGCACCAAAACCGGTAGGCATGACTAGATTGTTGTAATACACAACAGTCAGATGAACTGCTAGTCATTTATATTGCAATTATCATATTGTTTCTAAAGCATTGTACTTAGCTAAAAGACAAATAAAAAAGCGAATTGCATTTATTTGCAATCCGCTTTCTATCTATTTATGTTTAGTTTTTAATTTTTCTTGTGAAGTCTATAATACTGTCACCTCGTCAACAAAGAACCACGAAGGATGACCAACGCCATAATGCCATGTAGGACATATTTTAGTTCCTACAATTTCCACTTTTATGTAGCGGGCATTAATTGCGCTTTCAGACTCACTCTTTACACCTTTAAATTTCACCTGCACAGAACGGTCTTCTGGTAAGTCATGTGTTTCCCAATGCGTATAATTGTCACCTTCTTTAGAGTAAGAGTACTTAACTTGCACAGGAAGCAATATCCACTGTCCTAGTTGATGTAGAAAATCGGTTTCAACGCTACGAAAGTCTGTGTTTTCGCCTAAATCAACAATGAAAGAACCATCAATGCCTTCCCATCCAACCCAACTTTCAACAAAAGTAGAACCTCCAAACAAACCATCGGTCAAGGCATGTTTGCCTATCTCCTTGTATTTATCACCAGTTGGTTCAACTTCAAAAATAACGTCAGCTCCCAAAGCTATGCTTTGTTCTTTACGTGGCATAT
>DUVZ01000144.1 GCA_012840785.1 Bacteroidales bacterium | reverse complement strand
GAAGAGGAGATGGTGGTACAGGATGGTCTCGTGCATGGAAAGTGAATTTTTGGGCACGACTTCATGATGGTGACAGAGCTTACAGTCTGTTGAAAAGTTTGCTTCAACCAGCTATACAAGATGTTGTGGAGTCGAGTAGAGCAGGCAGCGGAACATATCCAAATTTGTTTTGTGCCCATCCTCCTTTTCAGATAGATGGTAACTTTGGCGGAATAGCTGGCATTGCTGAGATGCTTATTCAGAGTCACGACGGATTTATTGAGTTCATACCAGCAATTCCAAGTGAGTGGGCAAATGGTAGTTTCAAAGGCTTGCGAGTGCGTGGTGGTGCAGAAGTTAGTGCAGAATGGAGCAACTTTAAACTACATCGTGTGGAGATATCGGCAACTGCAGATAACAGTTTTAAGATAAAGATACCGATTAATATCTCTACTGTTTATATTGACGGAAAAGCTGTTGATGTTGAAGATGGCTTTGTTTTACTATCTATGAAAAACGGTGAGAAGATTGAGGTTAGATTTGAATAATTAGTTCTTTTGAAAACAAAGCCATTGTGCGAACCTTTGTTTATATCAATTAGCGTTTAGTTAACACTTAATTGATAATTGCCTTTGTGGAGTGGTAAAGAAGAAACTGTGAAGCCTTTTAGATGTTGTTTGTAAAACCAATAACCTCTAAAGGGCTTTGCTATTTGCGTGATACATATGAGATAATCTCATTTCTGGTAACCCTGCATAATAATATTATATAAAATGTAGTTGGTTTTATGATTAATGCTTTCAGCTTGTAGATGTATAGAAATGATAAATAAAGAGTTGCTTCAACACTAATGTCTTGCTTATTCTTAATATTAGCCTATTTATTTATCAGATTGCAATATTTTTTAATAATAATTGTGTGGTTGCAAAATCTTTGTTATCTTTGGCGGTATAAAAAGTTATAAAAAGCTCCTAAAGCATAAAACCACGTAGGGTCTAACCTGTTGTTTCAGTAGCTTAGAAACCTGTTAATTAATATAGATTATATAATAATCGAAACAAGATGTCTAATTTAAAATTTCAAAAGATGAAAAAAAATTTCTTTTCTATTCTGATGCTACTTTCAGTATTATTTGTAGCATCGTGTTCTGATGATAATGATTATGTAGAACCAACATTAGATGTATCAACACCACAAATTACGTTAAGTAACAGTAGTATGGATGAAACTATAGCCATTACTACAAATCAAACTAAATGGATTGCAACTTCTCCCGCAGAAGGTGAATGGCTAATGCTAGAACAACAAGGTAACAATCTTGTAGTAAGAGCAATGGAAAATCTATTAGTTGAAGAGCGTGTGAGTTATATTTTTATTAGTGCTGGCGGTGCAGCAGAGAAAGTAATGGTAAAGCAAAGTGCAGCTGACATAGTGTTGGAAGCATCTCCAGGGGAAATAAATGTTCCCAATACAGGAGGTCAGTACTTTGTAGACATTACAAGTAACTCAGCCAATTGGACTATTGAAAAAGAGACCGATGCTGATTGGGTTATTGTTAAACAATATTCTGGTGCTGATATTGCAGAATTGACAGTACTTAAAAATGAAACTGGCGCAGAAAGAACTCTTAAACTATTTGCTAAGAGTGGTTCTAAACTAGAAGAAGTTATCATTAACCAAGCAGGTGGTGGATCTTCAAAATTCTTGTTGCCTCTATTAAAACACCAACCTTCACAGTTTGATATCTTAGATTATGAAAAGGCTAATGGAAGTTATTTGCTTTCTTTTGAAGCAGCTTTGCCTTCATGGGGTTATTATGAAGAGATTTATGATTTTGCTGTAAATTCTTCAGTATTCTACTCTACTACTTACGAAATAGATGTTCGTGATGGTATGGTAATAGAAATCAATATGTGGTCAGAACAAAATGCTAAAGATATTTTATCTGCAGAGTATAAAGAATTTTTAGAAGCTAACGGTTTTGAAATCGAAAGTTCTGAAACTGGCTTTACAGGTGTTAATGCTGACATGTTGTTTGCTGTTCAAGCAATAACTGATGTTGCTGCCGATTTAGGTCGAGTTACTTTTGCCCCATATTCAGAGCAAGATCAAGAGTATCCTACTTTTGATACATTCCCATTTGACCGCTCGCCATGGTTAAACAATCCTGCATGGACTGCAGATCTTATAGTGGCTGAAGAAGAGGCAGATGGTGGAACTATACTTTCTCAAGATGCAGAAATGATTGACGTTTTGATAAGTGAAGAAATGCATCCACTTTATGAAAGGTTGTTTTTCATGGAAAATGACCTAACTACTGAGTTTATTACTATTTGGAATGATCCTTATGTTGGTGCTTGGCCTCAAGATGAAGCTGGAACTAGCTGGAAGTTAACAAATGAATTTTTAGCATTATTAGAATCCTCAGGATTTGTGTTCTACATGGAAAACCAAGGTAGCGAGTTTTACTTCAATGCTGAAAAAGAACTTATGATTGTTCCAAGAGGTGTAAGATTCTCTGATGTGTTGGATGGTGAGCCTGTATTCTCTATGAACTATTTTAATTATGTAGAGACAGCATCTGTTAATATGCTAGACAAAGACTCTAGAAATAAAATAGCAAAAGAGCTTACAAAAAGATTAAATAAATCAGATTCTAAACTAAATATTATCAGATAAGTTTAGTTTTAGTATAAACTTTAAATATAAAACTCCAATCTTATTCATTTAAGATTGGAGTTTTTATTATTAGTTATGAGAATGATGTTACATTAGTGTAGCATTAAGTGAAGTGTTTTCTCAATCTAGCAGTCAGGTGTCAATGTATAATCTCCTGTCCTTGCTATGCCACCGTTGTCTTATCAAATAAACGAAAATCAGTATAAAGGATACATTTAAATATGTAATTGAGCATTAAGTAGTGATAGGATATACAATAACAATTCAACTTCCCTATATAGAGATCACCGTTTGATTAATAATTCTACTTATATTATTTATTACTACCAGACAATTATGAGCTGAAATTTGATAGTGTTCTAATAAAGTGTGTAATATTTTTCTTCCTTCCTCTTCAATAATAAAAAAGGCTTCCAAAATATTAGAAGCCTTTTTATATAAAAGTTATATAGAGTTATTCTTAGCTATTTAGAAGCGTGCTGTCAACCCCACATGAATCATATTGAAGTCTGTGTCGTTTGCAATAGAATATGCCGCATCAACGCTTATAAACTGAATATTGAGACCTACACCTAAAGTCATTCTGCTAGATTCATTCTCACCATAATGGTAGCCCATGCGTGCCGAAACTAAACTATTGTAAGTATATTCAGCACCTGCTCCTACAGTAAATAGTGATGCATCTGTTGGTAGAAAGAAGTATCTACTTCCTACTGCAATATTCAACTTGTTGATATCAGAAAGAGGCATTGTAATGTCAGCACTTGCTTGAGCCGATGTTGGTAGGTCATATTTATTATTCGAATTATACTCTATTGGAGCACCAATATCTAACACTCTTGCAGCAATATTTAATTGCGACTGCATGCCACCTAATTTTACATTGGTTCGGTAGTTTGCTCCAACACCAAATGAAACAGCATTTGCTGATTTGTCAGCAGGTTTACTTTGGATAAATGATCCGGTAGCAAATGCAGAGAGTTCATTATTAATTTTAAAAGAGTATCCAATATCAAAGCTCCAATCTAAAGGTTTGATTTCGTTGCCAGGAGTTCCAAATTGATCAGCCACTGAAGCAATTTTTTCTCCACCAAGATAACGATACCCTATAAAAGCAGCATGTCTATCGGCAAAGCGCCAAGCCGCTGATGCATTTCCATATAAGAGTCTTCCAGATACATCATCATTTTTAGGAAAAATAGTTCCATTCACACTTGCACTATATCTTTCTCCATTATAAAATATTGAAGACGGATTCACGTAAAGATAATTACGGTTTGTGCTCATCAATGAAACATTTCCCATAGCCATGCTTCTTGCATCAGGATTAACTTCCAATATTGGAAGAGAGCGATTTTGTGCTACTAATAGAGTAGGAGATATAATAAGCACTCCTACTATAAAAGCACGGAAAATACGTTGTGTTAGTTTATTATTTCTTGACATGTCTGTTTTTTTTTATCGTTTAACAATTGTTTTTGTAAATATTTCTCCCGAAGCCTCTAATTTCAATGAATAAGTGCCTGGAGCTAATTTTTTTAAATTAACAGTAGCTGTACTTTCGTGGTTTACAGGGGCCTGTTGATTAAAAACCTCTTCTCCTTGTGGGGATGTAATTACAAATGTAACATTCTTGTGTTTTGGATTTACCCATGCATTTAAATTATCAACTACAGGTATGGGCCAAACAGAATAAACTGATTGATTTAAGTCTTGTGTTACTTGCACCTTAAATTTTAACTCAGTCTTTTTTTCATGTCCATTATCTGCATAAACTGTAATATTTGTTTCACCTGTTTTATGAGGAGTCAATACTAAAGTTCCCTCATCGTTTACACTTCCCGATAAAATACTTCCGTCATCAGATTTAATACTGTACGTAATAGGGAGTAGTTCCTTTTGTACAAAATACTCATTTAAATCTATTGCTTTGTTTCCATTTTCAACACCAAGCAATCTAGAGTCAGCTGGTACATTTTTGCCAGGAACTCTTTCAGGAGGAGTTATTTCAATAATTTGAAATGGAATTACGTTCTCTGACGATGCGCCCAGTTCATCTGTAACTGTAATATTTAGTTTGTACTGTCCCTCGCTAAGAACGGGTCTAAATTTAAGTGCAATTTTAGTTCCTTCATGTGCATGAGAAACACCTCTCATATCACCGTCAATTGTGTAATCCCATGAGTGTCCATCCGGATCTTCAACCTCTAAAGCATATTCTACATCTTTTGTTGAACCATAAAATATTGTAATAGGCTCAGATGGGATATTTGTAATTACAGGAGGATTGTTTAATTTAGTTGTAGCATCAAAAAATGTAGGCTCTGAAGCTAGTTTCCAACGGTCGAATGCAACAAGTGTAAAATAGTAATGTGTGTTTGTTTCTAATTTTGTAATATTGAAACTCATCTCATCACCAGCTTTTTTACCAAGTCCATTGATAAAACCACCAGTTGAGTTACTTACAACTTTGCCTTTTTGTTTGTAGTTACTTGTTGTCAATTGTTCAGTAGAATAATATAATTTATAGAATGAGGCCTGCTCATCGTCCGCATCCTTTGGAACTTCCCAATACACTTTAATAGAAGTATATTGTGTGTCAGAAGATTTTTCCTTATTAATTTTAGGAGCATCTGGAGCTTTGCCTTCATTTTGATTTCGCACAGCAGCATAAGCATCAAGATAACCAATACCAAGTTTTCCTTCAAAGCCGGGATTTTTATCATCGATGTTTACAGGAAGAAGAGATGCATAAAGTTGTTCTTTAAGCATATCGTTGGTGTAGCCCATACCACCAAAACGAGAAGCTACTAATGCAGCTACACCCGAAGCATGAGGACAAGCCATCGATGTTCCTTGATAGTATGAATAGGTTTTTGTAGTACTTACTACACCAGCTCTAGTGCCGTATCTATCTTGATCTCCACCAGGAGCCATAATATCGGCCCATGTTCCACGGGTGGTGTATGATGCTTTAGTAAAATTGGTAGACATGGCAGTTACTGCAACAACAGGTGCATAGCTTGCAGGCTGACTATTATAATCTTGATTATCATTACCTGCAGCAAATAGAACAACGCCTCCCTTCATAGGAGAATCTTCCAGTTGGTTTCCATCATCATCACATCCAGCATATTTTATAAAGTAGTCAATTGCTGCACGAGTATATGATGGCAATGTAGTTGATGGATAAGGCCATCCCCATGAGTTTTGAGAAATAACAGCTCCATTGTCTGCTCCATATTTAATAGCATTAGCCGTGTTTGTTCCTGAAGCTCCACCTGTTCCTCTAAAAATTGCAGCAGACATTAAACGTACACCCGAATTAGGCGTACCATCTCCACCTGCTACACCAGCAACTCCAACACCATTGTTGTTTTTTGCTGCTACAGTTCCTGCAACGTGAGTGCCATGGTAGTCACTGTCGGGTTGTATATCATGTGTGTCATTAACAAAACACCATCCATGCACGTCACCTATATACCCATTATTATCATTGTCTTTTCCAGGTGTTCCGTTAAGTTCTTCTTCATTCACCCATAAGTTATCTTTCAAGTCAGGGTGGTCGAGATAGATGCCACCATCTACTACACAAACTATTACATTGGGAGTACCTGTTGTTATTTCCCAAGCTTTAAAAAGATTCAAATCTGCTCCCATTTTAGCTCCAGGAGCTGTTCCTGTATTGTTGTAATGCCATTGGTCTTTCAAGTAAGGATCGTCAAAAGGCATCTCATCGTCTCTTTGTAGAGAGAAAGGCTGTGTTAGAAAGGGTGTGGATTTTTGATCTGAATCTGCAAGTCTAATTTCATATACAGGCTCAGTGTATTCAACACCATCTATATTTTTCATGCTGCTCATTGCTTGAGCAACTTCTATTTCATCATCAAATGTTACAACCATATATAGGTGCATCCCAGAACGACGTGTGCGTCCTTCATATTTGCCTGCAGGAGGGAAAAGGCGTTCCATCTTGGTAGCTTTTATTTCTTTTAGCGCCATTGTCATTGGTGCTGGAACACTACTCATAGCAATAACACTATTATCAAAAAGTGTATTTTCAGCTATTGTGTTTTTCTTTAATTTGATAACAAGTTGGCCTGGAATTGCAGGAGGCATATCCTTGTCCAAAGTATTGGTCGTTGAACGACTTTGAGTGTCGGAAAGACTAGGATCTGAAAAGTCAATTTCCGATTTACATGATATAAATATCAGTAAAGTTAGTAACGAAAATAATTGAATGAGTTTTTTCATTGGATTCTCTTTTATCTGTTTTTAAATATGAAAAATATTGCAATAAAGTATTAACATGATTTCTGCAACTACACTAACTATCTATGAAAGTTACAATAAAGTCTAAATTTAAGTTATTAGAATTTTTAGCTTTTTCATTTGAGATATGAGCAATGGTATAGCAGGAGCTCTATTCTAAGGTTTTGTATTTACAGAAGTTTAAAATTTCTCGTTATTAAAACGCAAACATAATAAAAAATACTTGTCACTACAGTATAAAAGCACAAAAAAACGAAGTTAAAATTTATTTATTCTTATAATAGCTTGTTGGGTTTAATATTTCTTGTTTATGATTCATAATGGTTTTTAGTTGTTTCAGTTTTTATTTGTCTTTTCTATGTAAAATCTCTCTTCAATACAAAATGTTTCCGTAACTTTGTTTTCACTAGCCACTTTAGAGTGTCAACTCCTTATATATAGATTAAATGCTTAGCATTTTGTATTTGCCATGTAATGATTTACATTTGGCTACTTCTCTGCACAGATAAATGAAGGGTGTATATTGTAATCTATTGATTTGATGGATGTTAATTGAATGAAATATCTTGATGATATAATCGATTGAAAATAAAACATAAACTAAAATGACGAAGAGAATAATCTTTATACTCACCTTGCTACTTGTTGCAACCTATTCTTGCAAACAGTCGCAAGATGTAGTTAGCTTTGATTCTTTTGGTGTGCAACCAAACACTAATGAAAACGCATCATTGGCAGCTGTTAAGCTTGTCGAGCATCTAATAGCCAATGAGAGTGATCAACACGTAACTGTGGTATTCCCCAAAGGAAGATACGATTTTTATGAAGATGGTTCGTTTCAGCGAGAGTACTATATCTCAAATCACGACCAAACAAATCCCAAAAGTGTTGGTTTCGCTTTAGAAGATCTTCAAAATATAACTATCGACGGTCAAGGGTCAGATTTTATTTTTCATGGCAGAATGGTTCCTTTTGCTTTCTTG
The DNA here is from genome assembly GCA_012840785.1 of Bacteroidales bacterium. Taxonomy (GTDB): domain Bacteria; phylum Bacteroidota; class Bacteroidia; order Bacteroidales; family Dysgonomonadaceae; genus UBA2632. The sequence continues at coordinate 276 of DUVZ01000144.1, read as the reverse complement.
AACAACGCTAACATCACTCTAAAGAATGTAAACATAGATTTTGAAGTGCCTGCTTTGCGTCAATTAAAAGTGGTTGAGGTGAATAAAGATGCTGATGAGGTGATAGCTGAGATTTATCCGCAAGGTAATTACAGGGTCGAGAACAATGCCCTTGTTATAGAGGGCGAAGGATACGATTACATACCCATTGTTTCAATGGCTTTCCGCTCCGATAAGCGCTTGGCTTATATGCGCTCCGATGTTAGCTTTGCTTCATCGTCAGTTGAGGAGGTGTCG
>DUVZ01000359.1 GCA_012840785.1 Bacteroidales bacterium | reverse complement strand
GCAGGTATTCAATTATATGGAATTGAACACAAACCAGTGATTAATGTGAATGATAATTCACGACCAAACGATGATTATATAGTTATTGGAGCTCTGGCATCAGGAGACCCAATCTTATGCGAAAAGAGCAGCGAAAAAATTGCTATATATAATCAAGAAGCTGGAAGGATAGAAGACGATGAGATTTACGATGATTTTATAGCCTTTCTTAAAGATCTGCATGATTTGCTTGGCATAGGAGGTTGATACCATGTCGAGAAGAACAGCAGAATCTAACAAGGCGATACTTGCGGCTTGGAATAAGGAACAGGAACTTGTTCAAGAAGGAAAAGGGACAAGAGAATGGACGCCCCAACAACAGCAAGATATTCTTGATAAAGGTAAGGCCTATGATGAAGATGGAGTAGCTTTTCAAGGACAGCATATGAAAAGTGTGGAAAAATATCCAGAATATCAAGGAGACCCCGGAAATATTCAGTTCCTAACAAGAGCAGAACATTTAGAGGCCCACGATGGGGATTGGAGAAATCCGACTAATTGGCATTTTGATCCTGTTACAAAAGTAAAAACTGACTTTGGAGATGGAGAATTTATTCAATGCGAAATAATACAATTAGCCAATCCTGTAAATAAAGCACAAATTAAACCAGAAATTGAGAAAGAAGTTAATCAAGAGTCTATAAGTGAATTTCAGAAAAAGACAGAGTCAAACAAAAAATATGAATCTCTACACGAGACCGTACCACCTAATAACATAGAAACCATAACGAAGCAGGAATTTGAACCGAAATTGAAGGGCGGTCTCAAAACAATAAGTAAAAAAATTAAAGAATTTTCAGATAAACACCCGAACGCAATGAAAGCAATAATGAGCATTGGATTTTCTGTGGCTACTGTGGCTGTAGCCGCTGTCAAAGAATCATCAAGGAGCGGTTCACCAAATTCAGAATACGGACGCGCAGATGATGATCGCACTGAGTATGAATATTCATATGATGATTATCCTGTAGTTCAGGACTCTTCAGAATCCTTGGAGCGTTCTTCTCCGGATGAACATATAGTGAGAGGACATGGACAACGTTATCATTATAAAGATGGTAGTGTTAAATGGAAAGATAAGGATCCATACCCACGTGGAGGAAATTTTGAGGAGTAACAAAAGACCTCACTGCCATCATAGTTGATATAATAATTGATATGTTCCCACGAACAGAAAAACTGTTGATATGTTCCCAATAGCAACAGGGGTTGAAACGGCAGTTTTGATAGCTATCCCCTCATCTCAAAACATGTAGAGTCTGTGGTTAAGTTGCGAAGAGAAATTATGAAAAAGTAATTGACACCATAGAAAATGATGATATTATTGAATTTGTTAATGTGTGTAAAAGGAGATGATATAAAATATGACTCTTAATTTGGAACAAATGACGATGTTGCGACAGTTGCACGGAGATCTCGATAATCTTATTGAAGATTTACAGCTAAATCATGCTAATCTTGAAACTGCATTGGGCAAGATTTATCTTTTTCTCAATGAAAGGCTGAAAATTGAAGTGTTTTATGTTGAAACAGATGATGAAAATTTGAATCACCGTGTTTTTTGCCACGGAAGCGATTATAATGATATCAAAAGCGATATACCACAGTTACTTAACATAAAGCAATCTGTAACCTTCAAAACATCTGAGTTATTCTGGGTGGTGCAACCAATACAGATGAG
>DUVZ01000015.1 GCA_012840785.1 Bacteroidales bacterium | reverse complement strand
TGCGTGCGGGGTTTGAATATCGTTTTACGCGTCAGTTTTCGGGACGTTTGGGGTATGCATGGATGCAAAATCCATACGACACCAAGTTTAAAAATGATAGGGGCGATGCTATGACAGTGGGCTCTACTACTGCGTTTAGAATGGAGGGCGATGCCAACTACTTTACGGGTGGTTTTGGATATAGATTTAATCGCAACTTCTATGCTGATTTTGCAGTGGTTTATAAGACACAGGATGATGAGTTGTACTCTTATCCAAATGTATTGGATGCATCTAGAACAAACAAGGTGATAGATGCTGAGCCATACAAACTAACTAACAATGCTATAAAGGCTTTGATAACGATTGGTTATAAGTTCTAATGGTTTTGTTTTGATTTTTTTATTCGTGTTCAATTTAGAAGGAAGGGCTGCCAATTTTTTTGGTGGTCCTTTTTTTGTGACTAGTCACTATTTACCAGTTACTAGTCACCATTAACAATTCACCATTAACCATTAACCATCAATTCAAAGCCAATGGTCGATGCGGGCTCTAGCCGCAACGCCCTGTACGCCCTTTACCCTTTACCCCTTACCCTTCACCCTTCACCCTTTACCCCTCACCCTTTCAAAAGCATTTCATACCCCGGCACCTCCTCCAAAAACCAATATTGCTGCGTCTGATAATCCATTTTGCAACAAAAATGTTCCAATCCATTGGAGACAATGAGATAATCGACCCGCAAAACGATATTATAGCGCACTATTTGGTCAAAAACTTGCTGGTTGATAGTTATATCGGGTCTTTTATACTCAACTATTGCTAATGGTTGCAACTGATTGTTATACACCACAGTATCGCATCGGCGCGTCATGTTGTTGAGCTTTATCATCGCCTCGTTTTCCATAAGAGAGAGGGGGTAGCCTTTGTGATGGATAAGATAATTGAGGAAGCTTTGTCTCACCCACTCCTCGGGAGTGAGGAGGAGATATTTCTTTCGGATTTGATCGAAAATAAAGATTTCTCCATCGGTTTTCTTCAATTTTGGTTGGAATATAGGCAAGTTTAATTGCAACATATTGTATCTTTGTTTTAATAACAGATTATACTGAAACATGACGTGAGACAAAAATAGAGTAATTATGAGAACCAAACAAGAGATAGTAGAGAATTGGTTGCCCCGTTATACTAAAAGAAAACTAGAGGATTTTACCAAACATATTCTATTGACTAATTTCCAAAACTATGTGGAGATATTTGCAGAGCATTTTGATGTGCCTATACTGGGTATGGATGGCAATATGCCGAATGCATCGGCAGAGGGAGTTACGATTATCAATTTTGGTATGGGTAGCGCCAATGCGGCAACCATAATGGATTTGCTGAGTGCTGTGAAACCCGATGCTGTTCTTTTTTTGGGTAAGTGTGGGGGATTGAAACCGGACAATAAATTGGGTGATTATATTCTGCCTATTGCTGCCATTAGGGGCGAAGGAACATCGGACGATTATCTACCTCCTGAGGTACCGTCGCTGCCTGCATTTAGCCTTTTGCGTGCGGTGTCGTCAAATATTAGAGACTTTGGTAGGGACTATTGGACGGGAACTGTTTTTACAACAAATAGGCGTGTGTGGGAATATGACGATGAATTTAAAAACTACCTGCGCAAGGTGCGCACTATGGCTGTGGATATGGAGACGGCTACTTTGCTAACGTGTGGTTTTGCTAATAGGATACCTACTGGAGCTTTGTTGTTGATATCGGATCAGCCAATGATTTCGTCGGGTGTGAAAACGGATGAGAGCGACAAATTGATTACAGATTCGTATGTTGAAGAGCATGTGAAAATTGGAATAAAATCGCTGAGAACGCTTATTAACAGAGGATCGACGGTGAAACACTTGCGTTTTGATTGGTAGATAATAGCAGTAGTTGTTATTAAAAAGATTTATATTGATTTATGGCAAAATTTAATTCATATAGTTTGGTGCGCAGCGAGATTCTTAAAAAATCGTTTAAGCCGATATATCTATTTATGGGTGAGGAGTCGTTTTTTATTGATGATTTGACCAATATGATGGACAAGATGATTTTGTCGGAAACGGAACGTGATTTTAATTATAGTCTGTTTTATGGTGTGGACTCGGATGTGAGAACGATAATATCTACTTGCCAGCGCTACCCAATGATGTCGGAGTATCAGCTTGTGATAGTGAAGGAGGCGCAAAGGCTTGACAATTTTGAGTTGCTGGAGCTGTATGCCAAGAACCCTATGAAGAGTACTATATTGATACTCAACTACAAGCACGGCAATGTTGATGGACGCAAGGCTGTGTTGAAGGCTATTGATAAGGTGGGTGTGGTGTTTGAATCGAAAAGGATTTACGATAATAAGGTTCCTGCGTTTATATCTAGCTATTTTCGTGACAGAGGTTTTCAGATTGATGCAAAATCGACGCAGATGTTGGTTGACTATGTGGGCAACGATTTGAGTAAGTTGGTGAAAGAGCTTGAGAAATTGCAGGTGGTGCTATCGGGCAAGCAGCCACGGATAACGGCTGAGATTATAGAGGAGAATATTGGTATAAGCAAGGACTACAACAACTTTGAGTTGATAAAAGCTATTGCTAATAAGGATAGGGCTAAGGCTTTTAGTATTGTTGAGTATTTTGATAAGGACCAGAAGACCAATCCGTTGATTTTGACGCTCTCTTCGTTTATCTATTATTTTAATAACTTGGTTGAGTGTTTTTGGTTGCCCAATAAATCGGAGCAAAGTGTGATGAAAGCGCTGAATTTTAGGAGCGCTTTTATGACACGGGATTATATGGCGGGGCTACGCAACTATAGTGTGAATGAGGTGTTGCAGATTATTTCGCATTTGCGCGAGTTTGATGCAAAGTCGAAAGGTATTGATAATCCGCCGCTTACTACTAATGGGGATTTGCTGCGGGAGCTTGTGGCTAAGATAATGCACTAGGAATTAATGGTTAATAGTTAATTATTAATGGTTAATGAGCAGGTGTTGAATGTGAGTAGTGACAGTTGTGCTGTTTGCATCTCAAGCCTGAAAGGCTGCCATAATTCAGCCCTGGGTGGAGCCCAGGGTATTGATTAACGCCTTTTAATCAGAGGCCTGAAAGGCTGGCATAAACAAATCTAATCCTCCACATTATTAGATTCATCAGTGTGCGGACCCTTTCTAATATCAATATCGTAATATTCTTTTGCCAGATCAATCATCTTATCTAGATAATCAATATTAATCTGCTTTTCAATCATTGTGCGCTCTAGCTCTTTGATACGAGCTTTCATTTGCTTTATTTTATCCTCTTCGCTATCTTCCATTTCCATAATTTGAATTGATTGTTTGTTATAGTTCTACAATTATTCCATCCCTTCGGGATTACAGGCCGCTTCTACAAAGCTTTAGATTGGTTTGTTTATCAATATATACTACAGACAGTGAGGCTCCGCTGGAGCTACTTCGCTCCCGCATGATTGTATAGTGTGGGATTAGATGTCGATAGAATTCCTCTGCAAATGTGACCTCGTCCGACGAGCCGAAAAACAAGCGAGAAAGGTGGTTAAAAATCGTCTCTGTCCGTCTAGCCTTTAGGCTAGAAAGTTTTGACTATTTCAGCCTTTCTCGCGCAGATTTTTCGAGTGAGACGGGCGCAGTCTTGATCTTTTTTGCATACTTTTTTGCGTCAAGGCAAAAATAGTATGTGGGTTTAAGGGCAAAGCCCTTTTATAAATTAAAAAATTACTCTGCTTTCTCCGTGTATGCGGTTAAAGGAATTCCATTAACCATTAACAATTTACCATTAATAATTATTTCTGAGTTATCCACTGAACAATCTCATCACTCAACGGACTCTTCTTTGGCTCAACAAAATCGACCAATTTTCCATCTTCGTCAATCAGATACTTTTGAAAGTTCCATGAAACTTTTGAATCCATAACACCATTCTTAGACTTTTGTGTAAGCCACTGATAAATAGGAGACTGGTCATCTCCTTTTGTGCTTACTTTGTCCATCATTTGAAAGGTAACTCCATAGTTTTCGCTACAAAATTCTGCTATTTCCTCTTTAGTTCCAGGCTCTTGATTCATAAAGTTGTTAGCTGGAAATCCAACTATAGTAAATCCTTGGTCTTTATATGTATCGTAAAGCTTTTGCAGTTCTGCATATTGTGGAGTGAGTCCACATTTGGATGCTGTATTCACAATTAATACTTTCTTTCCTTTTAGGGTTGACATATCGAATGTTTTCCCATAGATATCCTTCACCTTAAACTGATGAATTGAGTTGGTTTGGGCTTGAGTCATAATGAGAGTTATTGCTAATAAGCTAAATAAAACTATATATCGTTTCATAGTAAATTGGTTTGATTAATGAATGAATAGTCTCTATGAGTTTTTCAAAGAAACAGTAAAAAAAGCATCTATCTATATAGTTGCTATGTTGTATTAACATCGTGGTTGGTAATAGTGTTCAATTGGGCTAAAAATATTTATTGGGAGCTATTTGGATAATGCTGAAAACATGTCAATCTACTGTATGTGTGCGTGTTAGTTGTTTTTAATGCTCTCAGAATCGAAAATATACATTTGTGTGTGTGTCTGTATGGGAATATTGCATGGTGGAGGGGTTAAAGGGGTGAAGGGGTGAATAGGAAATGGTGACTGGTGACTGGTGACTATGAATTTGTGAATAGTGACAAGGATCGGCTAAGATGTTGAATAATGCTCAATGCGGACTTTAGCCGCAATACGCAAGCACAGGTATCACCAGAAAATTCTTCACTCTTAGTTTTTCACTCTAATCTCTTAATTCTTAGTTTTTCATTCTTAATTCTTAGTTCTTAGTTCTTCATTCTTAATTCATAATTCTTAGTTCTTCATTCTTAATTCATAATTTCCTCTTGTTTTTACTCCAAAAGTTACCAATTATATAAATAAAACAGTAGTTAACATTGTTGCATTGGGAACAATTGTAGCTAAAAGAAACAATAGTTACAGTAATAAAGGTATATTGTGTGATACATTTGTGTTGTTACGGTTGTATATATATGTATCTCCAATTGTAAACAAACGGGTTTAACAATCAATTAGAAGAACAAAATAGCACAATATTATATTTGGTATCAACAGTTTATAGCGCTTACTTAAAGCTTTGGATAATATAGAGAGTAGAGTAGGGTGTATAGCCTCATAAAAGCGTTAAATATATCGTTTGCGGCTTATATAATAGACATATTATGAGATAGTTATATATTTATTATGAAGTAAAGGTGAGTGTAGATAACCCTTTGGTATATAACAGATGTATTGTGAGAGATAGATTTGTGTATTTGTTTGATACTTTTGTATGAAACAAATGTAATGAACAAATGTTTCTGTTTGTAACTTTTGTTTTGTACATTTGTGTATCACATTTGTGGGAGAGCAGTATTTTGTAATTTAAACATATCCTTATTATGAAAGACAGAATCAAGAAAATAATGGAGAATGAGGACTTAACAGCTTCGCGGTTTGCAGATAGACTTGAAATTAACAGGGCTGTAGTATCTCATATACTGACGGGTAGGAACAATCCGAGTTTGGATGTAGTGACCAAAATTCTATTAGAGATGGATTATATCAATTCGGATTGGCTATTGAGAGGTGAAGGATCTATGTATAAAGATGGATTTGTTCCGAAAGATGAAAATGAGCGTACTTTATTTGACAGAGAGCCCGTAAATGAAGGTAAAGATACAGATGTAACCAAATATGCCAAGGAAATGGTGGTTGAAAGTGGTGATAATATAGCTAAAGCTGATGTAAAACAGAGTGTTAGACCTATTCCGATTACTAAAAGGAAGGTGAGGCAGATAATTATATATTACGACGATAACACATTTGAAACATTCGGTCCGCATTGATTTTCTTTTACTAACTTTGCACCCGGTATTTTGTATATAGATTCTGACTAAATAAATTTTCATTATAAAAACGGATGAAAGAAAAATTAGATTTTAAAATAACTTCGAATGAAGCTTTAAATGATCACACCTATTTGTTGAAAGTTATTCCAGCAAATGGTGAAGCTTTGCAAGAGCTTTATCCTGGACAATTTGTTCAGATTTTGGTGCAGGATTCATCGGCACAATTTTTGCGTCGACCTATCTCTATTAATTATGTGGATAGGAAGAAGAATGAGATGTGGCTGTTGGTGCAAAGGGCTGGTGAAGGCACAAAGAGAATTACTGAGATGTTGGTAGGTGAAGAGCTTAATTTGCTATTTCCGTTGGGGAATCAATTTTCTATGCCCAAAATGGGTGAAAGGGTTTTGCTTATTGGAGGTGGTGTGGGTACTGCTCCCTTACTTTTTTTGGGCAAACGGCTTCAAGAGAGCGGGTTTAAGCCTGAGTTTCTGCTTGGCGGAAGGTCTGCTAAGGATATAACCCAATTGGACGATTTTGAGATGATAGGGAGTGTGCACGTTACAACAGAGGATGG
>DUVZ01000143.1 GCA_012840785.1 Bacteroidales bacterium | reverse complement strand
GACCCTCGAAACTGGCCTCGCTACCGGGATGAGTTCAACCAAGACTATAAAGAGCTAATAGATACATTCGAAGAAAAAGGTGCAGAAGTATGGATTTGTAAAATGACTCCCATATTTCATCAGCATCCTCGCTTTAAATCAGGAACTCGCGATTGGTTTTGGCAAATTCAGAAAGAGATAGAAAGAGTTGCTGAAACAAGTGAAGTTGGATTAATTGATTTACACACCCCACTTTATAGCCGCCCCGACCTATTCCCAGATGCACTACACCCCACTGCAGAAGGAGCAACTATATTAGCAAACACTGTGTATACAGCTATTAGCAAAGAGTATGCAGAACTACAAATAGCACCAATCTTTTCAGATAACATGGTGTTGCAACGCAACAAACCTATCGCAATTTGGGGAAAAGGAACCCCCAACTCTGAGGTTACCATAACATTCAATAACACAACCAAATCATCGATAGTACTCGCCGATGGCTCATGGGAGGTAACCTTCCCTGCAATGCCTTCAGGAGGCATACATTCCATTATCTTTGATGATGGAGCTACTTCAAAAACTATCACAAACATATTAATAGGTGAAGTGTGGCTCTGTTCGGGTCAATCGAATATGGCATTCCAACTAAAAGATTCTCACAAGGCACTTGCCACAATAGAAAATGCAGACAATAACCAAATTCGCCTTTACGATATGAAAGAGATTGCTGCAACAAACAACATAGAGTGGGACGAGGCTATACTTCGTAAAACAAATCAACTAAAATACTACAAACCAACCTCATGGGTGGAGAGCACGAAAGAGAGTGCATCAATTTTCTCTGCTGTAGGATATTACTTTGGAGCAATGCTACAAAAAGAATTGGGTGTGCCCATTGGATTAATCAACAATGCAATTGGTGGCTCTACAACAGAGTCGTGGATAGACAGACATACAATAGAACACAACCCCGTGCTAGTAGACCTATTATACAATTGGAGCAAAAACGACTTTATAGATAATTGGGTTAGAAGCAGAGCCGCTTTAAATATAAAGCAAGCCAAAGATCCACATCAACGGCACCCCTACCATCCAGCATATCTTTACGAAAGCGCCATTGCACCTATCAATAATTTTAATATAGCTGGAGTTATTTGGTATCAAGGAGAATCGAATGCTCACAATGTAGAGCATCACGAAGTTTTATTGCCAGCAATGGTGGAGAGTTGGCGAAAAGCATGGGGCGAACAACTCCCATTCTACTACACACAACTGTCGAGCATGAAATATGGTCGAGAAACATGGGGGCATTTCAGAGACAGTCAACGAAGACTACTCGATAAAATACCTCTTTCTGCGATGGCAGTCACATCCGATGTAGGCGCAGAAAATGATGTGCACCCTAGCCAAAAAAGAGAAGTAGGCGAACGCTTAGCTCGATGGGCTCTTGCTGACACATACAATAGAGACATTGTAAAATCAGGGCCATTATTTGATAATATAAAAATAGTGGACAACAAAATAGTCGTAACATTCCGCCATACCAAAAAATTATACACAAGCGATAATAAACCCGTAAGAGAAGTTGAAATTGCTGGCAGAGATAAAATATATAGACCTGCTAATGCGATTATAATAGGCAACTCTCTACACGTTTCGAGTAACAAAGTAGCTCAACCCCAATATGTTCGCTACGGTTGGAACTCTTTTTCAGAAGGGAATTTAGTAAATGAAGCATCTCTTCCTGCTTCAACCTTTTCAAATGAAAATTAAATAGGAAATAATGAATCGTCTACACGAAAACTTAGTAAAGGAACACATAAACATCATGCGTAAACAAATCAATTTTATCGTTTTCTTTTTTTATTTTGCAACATCTCTTTTAGCCCAACACAATACAGGTCAACTTCCACCTCTATTACCTCAACCCCAAAAGGTAGTTTGGAATTTAAACAAAGAGCTGATATTGAAAGATGGCAATGTGCCTGAAAATATGCTACATATCGAAATGGTAAGTAAAATTGATGGTGCTACAGTAAATCAAAACGAAGCATATCAACTAACTGTTTCTACAGACGGAATAGTAATAAAAGCAACAACCCCTACAGGGGTGTATAGGGCAAAACAAACATTAGAGCAATTGCTTGAATCAAGCCCTAACAAAACAGCCATTCAAACATGTGAAATAACAGATTGGCCTGCTTTCCGCATTCGTGGATTTATGCACGATGTGGGCAGGAGTTTTATTTCTGTTGATGAGCTTAAAAAACATATTCGACTTCTAGCTAAGTTCAAAATCAACACATTCCATTGGCATTTGACAGAGAATCAGGGTTGGCGTTTAGAGAGTAAAGTCTTTCCAGAACTAAATGATAGTATCAACTTTGAGCGTCTTCATGGGCAGTACTACACAATAGAAGATGCAAAAGAGATAGCTAACTACTGCAAGCAGCACGAAATGTTGCTTATTCCAGAGATAGATATGCCAGGGCATAGCGCTGCATTTGTGAGAGCAATGGGTGTAGATATGCAGTCTGAAAAAGGTATAATAATACTAAAACGACTTCTTGATGAGATTTGCGAAGATATATTCCCCGATGTTCCATTTTTACATATAGGCACCGACGAGGTGCAATTTACGAATCCAACATTCGTACCAGAGATGGTAAGCCATATAAGAGCCAAGGGCAAAAAAGTTATTTCTTGGAATCCAGGATGGAACTACAAAGTGGGCGAAATAGATATGACACAGCTTTGGAGTTACCGTGGCACACCTCAAGCTGGTATTCCTGCTATCGACTCACGTTTTCATTACATCAACCACTTTGATGCATTTGCAGACATTATTTCGATGTATAATAGCAAGGTGTTAAATGCTGATGAAGGAACCGATGATATAGCTGGCGGTATAGTTGCCATTTGGAATGATAGATTGCTTGAAGATGAAAAACAAATTGTACTGCAAAATAATTTCTATCCAACAATGCTTGCATTTGCCGAACGTTCTTGGATTGGCGGTGGATCTGAATATTATGATGGCATGGGAACTATGCTGCCTACAGACACCTCATTATCAACTTTCAAGGAGTATGTGAATTTTGAACAACGAATGCTTTGGCACAAATCGAATACCCTGGCTAACGAACCCTTTGCTTATGTAAAGCAGACAGACATAGTATGGCATATAACCGATGCCTTCCCCAACGACGGAGATTTAACAAAAGTATTCCCTCCTGAAGTGAAACTGAGTTCAAACGGAAGCTATGAGTATGAGGATAAAGTATATAACACCTTTTCTGCTATAGGTGCATCATTCTATTTGCGCCACGTGTGGGGCACACTTGTTCCAGGATTTTACAAACAGCCCAAAGAAAATCACACTGCTTATGCCCACACATGGGTATGGTCGCCAAAAAGCCAAGAAGTAGGATTATGGGTTTCAACGCAAGATTACAGTCGCTCGGAAAAAGACCTTGCACCCAAACAAGGAAAATGGGACTACCGCGAAAGTAAAATCTATATAAATGATAATACCATTGAGCCACCTGCCTGGGAAAACAGTCACACAAACTTGACCAATGAAATATCGCTAAAAAATGAAAACTTTAGTGCTCGAACTCCTCTTTTAGTGACGCTGGATGAAGGATGGAACAAAGTTTTACTAAAACTACCTGTTGGCAGGTTTTCATCTCCTGAAATTAGACTCCAAAAATGGATGTTTACTTTTGTGTTTGTTACACCTGATGGTAATGCAAGGGCAAAAGGATTGATTTACAACCCTGATAAGACAAAATAGGTAAACTTATCTGCAGCAATTGCAATTTATCAATCACATCATCATCTAAGATATTAATAAGAAGAGTAACGTGAAAAACAAAAAAACTCAATCCAATAATATCAAAGTGACACTATAACTCCAACAAACCAGAACTTCAGTTAGATATCACACATCTAATTGGAGTTTTGCTACTTTAAATAGCATATCACAATCAATTTGCAAGTTCATTTACAGGGTTTATTGTGAAAAACAAGCCCTTTAAAGTTATATATTGTTAATCACCCCTTATATAATAAATATATTCATTTAAGAGGGCCTATTTAGTTTTTTTATTGTATATATTTGCATTCTAATTTTTTGCACCTAATTAAACATGGTTCAGAATTAATACGAATAAATATAATTTCAACTAACCTCTAAATTGAAAAAGAATGATGAAAAAAAATGCTCAACAGAAGTTTAAAAGCATAATGCTCATGTTTGTGTGGCTTATGTCTTTATCTTTGGTTGCCCAAAACATCACAGTAAAGGGAACCGTTACCGATGCTACGTTCAATGACGCAGTCATTGGCGCTACCATCATTGTGGAAGGAGATGCCACACAAGGAACCGTAACTGACATTGACGGCAACTATACACTTGCTAATGTTCCATCAGATGCAACATTGGTTGTTTCGTATGTTGGATATGCCAGTAAAAGAGTTCCAGTAAATGGACAAACAGTTATAAACATAGTATTGAGTGAAGATACAGAGCTACTAGACGAAGTAGTTGTAGTAGGTTATTCAACGCAAGTGCGTTCGCAAATGACCACATCTGTATCTAAACTAGATACTAAAGTACTAGAAAGCGCATCGCGTTCTAATGCTGCAACTGCACTTCAAGGTACTATTCCGGGGTTGAAAGTAACCCTTAACACCGGTCAACCTGGTAGCACTCCCACATTACAACTACGTGGTGGTACTGGATTCGACGGGTCGGGCTCACCACTTATTTTGATTGACGGTGTTCCTGGTTCATTTTATGCACTAAATGCTGACGACATTGAGTCGATGGAAGTATTGAAAGATGCTGCTTCGACAGCTATTTACGGAGCTAGAGCTGCCAACGGTGTAGTTATCGTTACTACTAAAAAGGGTAAACGCGGAAAAACCAACATCAACTTTAGGGCTAAATACACAACAAACAAACAACCTGATGACCCAATGGATTACCTTGGAGCAGCTGATTATGTAAAGTTCAACCGGATGGCTGTTGCAAACTCTCAAATGGTTGAAAACAACCCACGTTCTTGGACAGCGTTTCTAGAAGGGAACAATGCAGCTGCAACGGGAAACAACACCACTAATTCTATCTATACAACGATGTTCCTATCCGAATCTAACCGTTACTTATTAGGTTATGATGGATGGCAAACAATGGTTGACCCTATTACAGGGAAAGACCTTATTTTTATGGATAATAAAATGAGCGACCTGTTCTATCAGAGCAGCAATACGCAAGACTATAGCTTATCATTTGATGGTGGTAATGAAAAGTCTACTTTTTATCTTGGACTTGGATACATGGATGACAAAGGATTGGTTTTTGGCTCAGGATTTAAAAGAATCTCGGGTACTGTAAACACATCTTACAATATTACCGATAACTTTAAGATATCGTCTAATATTATCTACGCTCACTCGAACCAAAAATTGCCTTTTGACGACCTATACAACTTGTTTCAGCGCACTTCAGGTCTAGCGCCTACATCGCGCATTTACAACAACAACCCTGACGGGTCGTTGTCTGATGAATACCAACCAGGCACTTACCTTGGTTTTGGTAACCCACTTTACTATCGCGACAAATTCCCTAAGAGCAACCTTGAGCAGCGCCTTACAGCTTCTATTCAGGGAGACTACACTTTCTTAGAGAATTTTAGATTAACTCTGCGAGGAAGTCACTTTACTATCAACAATTCAAACGAGGCGTTTGACAAAGCTTATATCTCTTCAGGCGTTCTAAATACGAATCGCGTTTCAAGCGTATCGCATGCAAGAACAGAAAGAAACCAAGTAACAGCATTACTTAACTATAATACTCGTATAGATAAGCACAATATCAGTGCACTATTAGGTTCTGAGTATTTTAACGAGAAAGCATTCAGCTCATCAGCAGCTACACGTTACTCTCCTACCGATTTGATTTTCACAATGAACGTTGGTTCAGAAGCGCAAGGAGTGCCAACAAGTGCACATACTGAATATGCTATTGCTTCTATGTTTGGTCAGCTAAACTACGACTATGACTATAAATACTTATTAGGTTTGACATTCCGTTACGATGGAACATCACGCCTAGCAGATCACAAATACGGCTTTTTCCCTGGTATCTCTACTGGTTGGAATATTCACAACGAAGATTTCTTCAAAGAGTCGGAAGTTAAAAACATAATATCTAAAGTGAAACCAAGAATCAGTTATGGTGTGAATGGTAACATCAACATATTATCTAACTTTGGAGTGTTTGGTATATATGGTCTAACAAACGTATATGATGGACAAACAGGTTATAGAAACACCAACCTTCCAACTTTTGGATTGATGTGGGAGCGTTCTACAACATTCAACTTTGGTCTTGACATGGGTTTCTTCAACGATAGAGTAAACTTAATGGCTGACTATTTTGTACGTGACGTGCAAGACAAACTTGCAGGCTTGACACTTCCCTTATGGACAGGATTCTCTTCTATCCTTACTAACAACGGAACATTACAGAACCGTGGTTTAGAAATTGAATTGAATGCTGACATCATCAGCCAAAAAGATTTCAGATGGAACGTAGGAACAACTTTCTTTACAGTTAAAAACTATGCAAAGAAATTGCCTGCAAACGGAATTGATAAAAACAGACAAGGTGGTATAGAAATTTACGACCCAAAAACTGGCGAAACAAAATATGTTGGAGGACTTCAAGAAGGAGAAAGAGTAGGTAACGACCTAATCACTGCTTACGAATTTGATGGCGTTTACCAAACACAAGCAGAGATTGATGCTCACGCTGATCGCTCTGTTGAGTTTGCTTGGAACAAGAACAAAAGATATTTAGGAGACACTCGTTGGAAAGATCAGAATGGTGACGGAATTATCGACTACAAAGACCGCATAGTAATTGGTAGAACTACACCTACTTTTATGGGTGGTGTAACAACTAATCTTACTTATAAGAACTTCGATCTCTTTGTAAAAGGAGACTATGCTGTTGGACATCACATTGTGAACGGACGTCGTGTGAAGGGTATTGCCCAAACACAAGGTAACCAGAACGGACCTCTTGAAATCCGTGATTCATGGACACCTGAGAATCCAACTTCAAACATACCACGTTTTGACCTTGTGGATAGACAAAAGAACCACCTCGCTGCAGGATGGGACCAAGGTGACTTAAACAATGGTAACTCTAAATACATTGAGAAAGGTGACTTCTTTGCATTGAGAGAGATTACATTGGGTTACAACATTGGTGGAGAGAAAGTAAATAATGCATTCCAAAATGTGAGATTATACTTTACAGCTGCTAACCTTGCCTACTTCACAGCTTATACCGGAGCTTTACCTGAGGCAGGTGGAAATGACACCGGAAGGTATCCATTACCTAAAGCATATACTTTTGGATTGAACATTACATTTTAAACATTAAAAACAGATAGAAATGAAAAAATATATTATATCACTTTTATCATTGGTGCTGATATTCAGTGCGTGTGATTTAGATATACAGCCAGAAAGTGATCTTACTTTCAATGGGTTTTGGGAGACTGAAGAAGCAGCCAGAGCTGCTCACGTAGGTATTGCTGCAAGACACAGAGACTACGCTAACACATTTTTCACGATGGGTGAAATACGTTCTGACATTTGGGGAGGTCTTACAATTGAAGATCCTCATAGCATGGAGTTGATAAACAACGATATATCTGTATCAAAAGTTTATTATAGCAATTGGGCAGACTTCTATGGTTTTATGCATAACATCAACGACTTTTTGACCAATGTACCAAATGTACCTTTCAAAAGTGAAGAAGACAAAAATCATATTTTGGCACAGGTGTATGGTATAAGAGCTCAAGTATACTACACTATGCTAAAGGCATGGGGCGATGTACCAATAACTACAGAGCCACTTGTTGAAGTAGATTTAGAAACACTTAAGAAACCTCGCTCTCCAAAAGAAGAGGTAATGCAACAAGTGAAAAGCGACATTGCAAAATCGTTAGAATTATTTGGCAATAGCAACAGAAAGTGGTTAGGTAAAAACATCTATTGGTCTAAAGCAGCAACACTTGCTTTAAAAGGAGATGCTTATCTATGGTCAGGAAAAGTATTGGGTGGCGGACAACCCGACTTTACTGAAGCTAAAAACGCACTAGCAAGTATTACTGGCTTTGAGTTAGTTCCATACAACAAGCTTTGGGGAGAAGACAATGAAGAGAACAATGAGTTTATCTTTGCCTTCGATTATCAACAAGATCAAGCAGGCAACTATTATGCTAACTTTACTGGTCGTATTGTAGACTTCAACCCACTTTTCGATGCCGATGGTGTTTCAGCAAAAGACCAGTCTGTATTGGGTGATGGTGTTAGTGTTGTTGCAGGAGGTGCCAACAGATATGGCCCATCTGAAAAAACACTGCTAATGCTTGATGACAAAAATGATAACAGATATAACACATTTATTCGCTTATACACGAATGATGAAGGACACTATCCTTATGAACCAAGTGATGATACTTACGAAGCATCAGTTTTGAAGAAATTCTTAGGATCTATTTATGATGATGGTCAACGACAAAACTACAACAATGTACCTCTATATAGATATGCAGATGTAGTATTGATGCTTGCAGAAGCTAAAAACAATTTGAACGAAGATCCATCAGCAGAGATCAATGCTATAAGACAAAGAGCTTACGGAGACAACTTCGAGGACTATAGATTTGTAAATGGCGACCAAGCTTCAAACAGAAAAGCCATACTTGACGAACGATTCAAAGAGTTTGTTGGTGAAGGAAAAAGATGGTGGGACCTTGTGCGTGCCGGCGACGGTATTGTTTTTCAGGAACTTGAATCTCTTAATGCTTCAGAAGCATACAAGATTTACTATTCAATTTCGCAAGAAATGTTAGCAAACGACGATCAACTAACACAAACAGCAGGTTACGGCAACTAACCAGTACAAATTGATGATTGCATTGTCTTAATATAAATTTAAATCAAAGAGCAGAGACATACCAGTTTCTGCTCTTTTTTTAATCAATTACAGATATTGAATTAAAATAAGACTTCAACACAAACAAGTTTATGGCTAACACCTAAATTTATTTTTTATCTAACACGCTGTTTTTAATAAATTAATTTAATATAGCTGTGCGCATTCCTCTTATTATATATATATTTGTAATTGGTTGATTACCTGTTGACGATTAATCTTTTACATATTAGAATTCTAATTATATAAGTGTCTTATTACATTGGAAGAATACCTCAAAAAAGAGAGACAATTAATCAGACCAACAGATGATAGACTTTTTAAAAACAAAATGCTAAATATGGATATCAATAAACTTAGAAATCAATATAAAGACGAACTACTTAACAATGTAGTTCCATTTTGGTTAAACAAATCACAAGACAAAGAATTTGGAGGCTACTTCACTTGCCTTAGAGGCAATGGTGATGTTTTTGACACCGATAAGTTTGTTTGGCTACAAGCTCGACAAGTGTGGATGT
>DUVZ01000142.1 GCA_012840785.1 Bacteroidales bacterium | reverse complement strand
GCGCAAAGATTGATGTAATAACCTTTGCAGGAAATGGTGAGCCAACAATGCACCCAGAGTTTGCAGGTGTAATAGATGATACTATTGAACTACGCAACAAGTATAGCCCCAATGCAAAGATAAGTGTACTCACCAATGGAATTAGTGTGGGTAAACAACCAATATTTGAAGCACTACAAAAAGTGGAGATTCCTGTATTGAAGCTCGATTCAGCATTTGATGAAACAGTTAAGCTAATAGACCGACCCAACTCCCCAACTTACACTGTTGCCAAACAAGTAGAACTTTACAAACAGTTTAATGGCGACTTTGTATTGCAAACTATGTTTTTGAGAGGCTCATTCAACGGACAGACAGTTGACAACACCACAGAAGAAGAGGTTTCAGCATGGCTAGAGCTTGTAGAAGAGCTCAACCCTCGCGAGGTGATGATTTACACTATTGACAGAGAAACTCCCGCAAAACAGCTTATAAAAGCCCCTGTTGATGTATTGAATGAAATTGCTAATAGAGTGAATCAATTGGGCATTAAAACTAATGTAGCGGGGTAACTACTAGTGTAATTCCAAGATATAGCATCAAATACAGTGACAGTGCTAAAAATAATTTCTTAGCACTTTTATTATTTCTAAATCTACATGGTGTGGTTTTACTCTATGCTTTTTGTCTTCCACATTGTTATCAAGTGGTACATTTGTATAATTGCTACAAACCCATTGGATATTGCAACAGGCCACGCTTGGAGCATTATACCATAAGCTACAAAAAAAAGACAGCCTATAAGATTGATAACACGAATGCGTACTATCTGTTTTGGAATAAATGAAAGTACCAAGAATGTCATGGCAAAATAGCCAATTACTTCAACTAAATCCATACTATTAAATTTTTTGTTACATACAAATATAGCAGTATTTCGTTAGAAACACTGCTATAAATATATAGTTTTCAATTATTGTTATGTCAATAGTAGAGACATAATAAATTATCTCTCTTCAAGATATTACTTCTTTTCGTAAGAGAGCAATCGCTGATCTCCTTCTAGCTGGCGCATTTTGGTTATGTCTTGTGTAATTTCAACAATCCCCAAATAGTTGTTCTCTTTGTCCCTCACAGCCGAAAATTCTATATAGATGAACCTTCCTTGGAAGTTAGACATCCAAAAGACTGCTTTGTTCTCTTTCCCACTTTTGAAGTCTGCAATAATTTGCTCAACAATATGAACACTTCCTGGTGGATGACACATACTCACATCGCGCCCAATAATAGAACGATTACGCTCGAATACTCTTTTAGGACTATGTGAGAAGAAGGCAACTTTATCATTTGCATCCACAAAAGTAATATCTATGGGGAGATGCAAGAACAGAGCCTCTAGTTGCTGAACATCGAACGACCCTGAAGATAGCTGAATGGCACCTGCCTCTATATACTCTTGCTTCTCTATTGTTACACCAGTTGGTTTCCATTCGTCTTCGGGGTCGATAAGGCAAAAGCCAAACTCCAAAGTCTCTGAATATATTCTGAACCACTCCTCTTCGGTAAGGGTATCCATAGCCATAGGGAAAAGAATTTCCTCCTCCTTCATTATCATGCCATCAACCAATTCGAGCACAATATTGAGATGTTTCTCAATTATTGATTGCATTTGCTCTACAGTTGTAATAGAACCCTCTAGTTCTTTAATAGCAATGTTTAGGAAACCTCTCAACTCATCGTGCTTTCCCCACATAACTGTGGGTGGACCGGTGATAAGATGTTTCTCCATATAAGGAAATAAAAGAAACTCTTTTCTTTTATAATGTTTATCTATATCCGAAAGTGCATTAAAGATGGTACGCATCTGTATTACAAAGCCTGGCAGCTTGTCATTTGTGAGGTCTTTAACAGACTTAATTAAGCCATAAGCTTTCTCTGTTTCGCTCTTTAAAGCCACGTTTTCTTTCTGAAAAGTATCTACAGGATGACCAGCAGGAATTGTTTTTGCACCACTTTGGTCAATTTTTCCATCTAAGATATCTGTATGTATATCACAAAACTGAAGAATCTCTTCTTCTGTCAATACTTTATCGTCAATCATCTCTTGCTCTACTTCCACTACCTCGTTGTAGGGTATATTGGTAAGAGCTTCAATCAGTTCTTGGCGAATAGAATCGATGTTTTCACCAGCATGCACTCTCAGCAGCAGGTTGCGTAGTTTTTCCTTACGAAGTGAAGAGTTGTTTATAAATTCACTCATAGTATATCTAGTTTTTTATCATTGTTAGTATCATTTTAAAAGACTCCACAGCATTTACTGCATGAGGCACATTGGCAGGCATAATAATGCTATCGCCTTTTTTCAAGATGTGAGGTTTAGCGTCAATAGTAATTTCAACTTCTCCGTCAATCACCTGCACCAATGCATCATACGAAGCACTATGTTCAGCAAGAGATTGCCCTTTATCGAAAGAGAACAGCGTTACATTGCCTCCCTTACTATTTACTATTAGTTTGCTAACTATTCCTCCTGAAGTATATTCAATGGATTTATCCATTGCAAATATTTTTGATGTATCAAATGTTGCCATAATTATAAATATTTTACCTGTTAATTAAAAAGAGCATGTGACAATAAGCGATTCCTACACCAATGCCACATGCTTCAATAAGTTTAATTAAAGATAATGTTAAGCACCTAGTAGAACCTTCATGTCTTCATCTACTGATGTAATGCCTGAAAGAGCAAAATTGTTTACTAAAACATTCACGATGTTTGGAGATAAGAAAGCAGGCAATGTGGGTCCTAAATGAATATTCTTTACTCCTAGTGATAGCAATGCTAATAATACAATCACAGCTTTCTGCTCAT
Source organism: Bacteroidales bacterium (assembly GCA_012840785.1). Classification (GTDB taxonomy): domain Bacteria; phylum Bacteroidota; class Bacteroidia; order Bacteroidales; family Dysgonomonadaceae; genus UBA2632. The sequence goes on along the minus strand of DUVZ01000142.1, from coordinate 32,945 downwards.
ACCATGCAATGTTGTAGGCAATTGGCAAATCGTTTAAACTATCTAAACCAAAGGCTTCTTGCAAGCTTAATGCTATTTTTACCAATGAATAACTATCGTTGCACTGCCCAGCGTCTAAAACACGAGGTATACCATTGATATCGCCAAGTTCCAATTTGTTGTACCTGTATTTTGCACAGCCTGCAGTAAGAATTACTGTATCTTGTGGTAGTTTTTGAGCAAACTCTGTATAGTAGCTTCTACCTTTCATGCGTCCATCACATCCGGCCATCACAAAGAACTTGCGGATAGCTCCTGTTTTCACAGCTTCAACTACTTGACTAGAAAGAGCTGCCACTTGGTTGTGTGCAAAACCACCAACTATTTCTCCAGTTTCGATCTCTATAGGAGCCTCACATTTTTTTGCATGCTCTATCAATGCCGAGAAGTCTTTTGTCTTGCCATCTTCTCTATCTGCTATATGTGGGAAACCTTCAAATCCAGATGCACCTGTTGTATAAACTCTATCGGCATAAGTTGAGCTTCTCAAAGGTGGAACTATACAGTTAGTAGTAAATAAAACTACGCCATTAAATGTTTCAAAATCTTTGGTTTGCTGCCACCAAGAACCACCGTAGTTACCCACAAAGTGGTCGTATTTTTTGAATGCAGGATAATAGTTAGCAGGCAACATTTCGCTGTGTGTATATACATCTACACCTGTTCCTTCGGTTTGCTTTAGCAGCTCTTCCATATCTTTCATGTCGTGCCCACTGATAAGGATGCCAGGATTGTTGCGAACACCTAAACTAACTTTCGATATTACGGGATGACCATAACTACCAGTATTAGCACTGTCAAGCAAAGCCATTGCTTTTACACCAACCTCACCAGTTTTTAATACTAGCTGAGTTAATTCATCGGCATTTAAGTTGTCGTTTGTTGTATCCACCAATGCTTGTTGGATAAAAGCATATATTTCATTGTCTTCGAAGCCTAAATTAAAAGCATGCTCAGCATAAGCTGCCATTCCTTTCAATCCGTAGATTGTTAACTCACGTAGCGAACGAATATCTTCGTTTTCAGTAGCAAGCACACCCACTTCAAGAGCTTTATCAAACATCTCTTCTTCAGTTTCACCCATCCAATGTACACCAGAGTATGTGATATCGTCGATGTTTACACCTAACTCTTGCAGTTTTTTCTTTGCAGCATTGCGCATTTCATAAGCAATGTACATGCGAACTTTAAATCTGTTTAAATCGAAGTTGGCGTTGGTAATAGTCATAAACAGACTATCTACAATAAATTTATTTATTTCAGACACCTCTACCCCATTTGCTCTTAAACGCACAGTGTAGTGCGAGATTCCTTTACACAAATACATCAACAAATCTTGCATATTGGCTACATCTGCTGTTTTTCCGCACACGCCTCTCACGGTGCAACCTTCATTTTTAGCGGTTTCTTGACATTGGTAACAAAACATTTTACTCATAGTGTTATATTTTTTATTGAGTTTAATAACTATCTAATCCTTTATTCTGATGCAAATGTATCAAATACAATTACCTAAATGTGTAACACAAGTTACACATCTGATAATTAACAGTTATTTATATGTTAAAGTAGGTAACTTCCTTATCTTTGATAAACCAAACAAACAACATTTTGAGTATGCTTGATTACGATATCTCCACATGCCCCCTATTTACAGAAATAGACAGAGCCGAACAGAAAGCTTTTCTTAACCGATTGGTGAGCAATAGAAAAATAGTTGGGAAAGGCGAAACTGTTGCTAGACAAGGCGATGAGATAAAACACCTATACCTATTAGTGAAAGGAACTGTGCGTACCGAGATGATTACGCAAGAAGGTAATCTGCTAGAAATAGAGTTTATTGATGCGGTACGTCCACTAGCTCCTGCATTTATGTTTGCACAAAACAATCGTTTCCCTGTAGATGTAATTACCATTGAGGAGTGTCATTTCTTGTTGATTCCAAAGGATGTATGGTTGAACGAAATGATGAGAAACGAAACCTTGTTGAGCAATTTTCTGAGATTGAATTCTAATATGAGCGTGTTTTTGTCACAAAAACTACAAATGATATCCATCAAAAGCATTAAAGGAAAGCTTTCGCTCTTTATTTTGGAACATACCACAGAAGAGAAAAACAGCTTTATACTTAAAAGAAACCGCACACAATTGGCAGAGTATTTTGGTGTGCAGCGTCCTTCTCTAGCCCGTTCGATAAGCGAATTGGTTGAACAAGGGGTGATAGCTATCGACAAACGACAGATAACAGTATTAAAGAGAGATGAGTTGAGAAAAGTGCTTTAAATGAAATAGAAAAGGGGGCGCACAAAAAGTGATACCCCCTACTCTATTTATATCAAATCTCTTGTTAGCGTTTTATTGCCTTTACAAGAAACACACTTTGCTGCGAGAACTAAACATTAAATCTAAAATGCATAACATCTCCATCCTGCACCACATACTCTTTTCCCTCTACACTCATTTTCCCAGCTTCCTTTACCGCATTCTCTGAGCCATAGCTGATAAAATCTTCATACTTTATTACTTCGGCACGAATAAATCCTTTTTCAAAGTCGGTATGTATAACACCCGCACATTGTGGTGCTTTCCATCCATCTTCAAAAGTCCATGCACGCACCTCTAGTGGTCCAACAGTAAAATATGTTTTAAGGTTGAGCAATCGATAAGCCGATTTTATCAATCGGTTAACACCCGATTCCTCTAAACCAATTTCAGCTAGAAACTCTTGACGGTCTTCGTATGTTTCCAACTCTGCAATTTCAGATTCAGTTTTGGCTGCTACAACAATGATTTGCGCATTCTCGTGCTTCACAGCTTCACGCACTTGCTCCACATATTTGTTGCCAGATACAGCACTCTCTTCGTCCACATTACAAACATACATTACGGGCTTAGCTGTTAGCAGATACAACTCTTTGGCTATTTCATGATCATCTTTATTGTCAAATTTAACACTACGAGCAGACTCCCCTTTAAGTAAAGCATCTCGTAGCTTTGAGTAAATATCGAAAGCTCTCTGTGCTTCTTTATCCTTGGCAGTTCTTGCAATCTTTTCCACACGGTCGATGCGTGCTTCAATTGTTTCAAGGTCTTTAAGTTGCAACTCTATATCTATAATCTCTTTGTCTCTTACTGGGTTAACACTCCCGTCAACGTGTGTTACATTCTCGTCGTCGAAGCAACGCAACACGTGCAACACCGCATCAGTTTCACGAATGTTAGCAAGAAACTTATTACCAAGTCCTTCGCCTTTGCTAGCTCCTTTTACCAAGCCTGCAATATCCACAATCTCTACTGTAGTAGGTTGTACACGTTGTGGCTTAGCTATCTCCGATAATTTATTTATTCTTTCGTCTGGAACAGTTATTACTCCAATATTGGGTTCTATAGTACAGAATGCAAAGTTAGCTGCTTGCGCTTTTGCATTCGATAAACAGTTGAAAAGGGTAGACTTACCTACATTAGGAAGTCCAACAATACCGCATTGTAATGCCATTATTTATTTGTTTTAATTTTTGAACCTGCAAAGATAGTAAAATTTAAGCATATAAATAAAATGGAGTAGGGCAGTTATCCTCATTTATAAATAGTTAATAGATTATCAAGTTTGATATTACACAGAAAACAGCAGATTTATAGAGCCAAGCAGATCGTTTTTTGAAAGAAAAAGCAGATTATTAACTCCCACTTATAGCCTAACTTCTTTTCTTTATTTCCGATTGTCATTTAATAGTGCTATTTTTGCGCCTTCAAAAAAAAGAAAGGTAAAAGCATATCAATCAAACAATAACTGATTGTAATTGCAAAACAAAATCAACATTGATAGGTATCTTCTATCACAAATCTTCTATCACAAATCTCCTAGCAAGTGGGGGTTAGGTTATCAAAACTATTCAACAGATGAAAAAGATTTTAAGTATTTTCGACATCAAATAGAAAATCAATTATAAAACCGAGATACTATCTGGGTTAACTGTGGCTTTAGCCTTAGTTCCCGAAGCAATAGCATTTGCTCTTATTGCAGGACTCTCACCTTTAACGGGACTTTATGCTGCCATTGTAATGGGATTGGTTACCTCCATTCTTGGTGGACGCCCAGGAATGATATCGGGTGCAACAGGTGCTGTAGCTGTGGTAATTGTAGCTTTAGCTATATCGCATGGTGTGGAGTATGTATTTGCAACTGTTGTATTAGCTGGAGTTATTCAAGTGTTAGCTGGTGTGCTCAAATTGGGTAAGCTGATGCGACTAGTGCCTCAGCCTGTAATATTTGGGTTTGTAAATGGATTGGCAATAATCATATTTATGGCACAACTCGACCAATTTAAAGACCCTACAGGAAGTTGGCTGACAGGTACACCACTCTTTGTGCTTCTTGGGTTGGTGCTTCTTACCATGCTCATTATTTGGGGTTTGCCCAAAATAACCAAGGCAATTCCTGCATCGCTTGTAGCAATCCTCACCGTGTTTGGGTTAGTAATGGCATTTGGCATCAACACACATACTGTGGGTGATATTGCCTCTATTCAAGGTGGCTTTCCCCCATTTCACCTACCCAATGTTCCATTTACATTTGAAACTTTAAGCATTATTTTTCCTTATGCAGCTATTATGGCGGCAGTAGGGCTTATCGAAAGCTTGTTGACACTAAATATTGTAGATGAAATAACAGAAACCCGTGGTAGTAGCAACAAAGAAGCTGTGGCGCAAGGTGTAGCCAATATGTTATCTGGGGTATTTTCAGGTATGGGTGGTTGTGCAATGATTGGACAGAGCTTAATTAACATATCGTCAGGAGCAAGGGCACGACTTTCGGGAATTGTTGCAGCATTGGCGCTCCTAATGTTTGTGATGTTTGGTTCGGGAGTGATAGAGCAATTACCAATGGCTGCACTCACAGGAGTGATGATAATGGTAGCTATTGGCACTTTTGAGTGGGCAAGTTTGCGCACATTCAATAGAATGCCTAAATCGGATGTGTTTGTAATTGTAGTGGTTACGCTTGTAACAGTAGTATTAGGAAACCTTGCATTGGCGGTATTTGTAGGAGTTATAATTTCTGCGCTAGTGTTTGCTTGGGACAATGCTAAGCGCATTAGAGCAAGAAAGCATATCGACGAGAATGGAGTGAAACACTACGAAATATATGGACCTCTCTTCTTTGGTTCTACTGCGGTATTCAACGAAAAGTTTGATGTGCTGAACGACCCTCAAGAGGTGGTAATTGACTTTAAAGAGAGTCGTGTAGTAGATATGTCAGCCATTGAAGCCCTCAACAAGCTAACAGAGCGCTATATGAAAGTAGGGAAAAAGATACAACTAAAACACTTAAGCAAAGATTGTCAAAGACTGCTCAAAAATGCTGATAAGATTATTGAGGTGAATGTATTGGAAGATCCAACCTATAAATTGCCATTGGATAGGGTAAAATAGCGGCAATAGGCATAACAAAATTTGAGAGAGGGATGTATCGAAAGATATGTCCCTTTTTTTTAGTCTTTATACTGAAACACATTAAAAGGAATAGATACTCCCTTAATCTTTAATACTACAACACCATGAGAGGGTACTTTGCGTATCACCTCAAGGTCTGTAGCAGTATCAAAAGTTTCTTTCGACCACAAATCTTTCATATTATAGCCTTTGGATGCCTCTAAACCTACTTGCTCCAATAAAAACTTGATAGGTTGCGACTCTTCAGAGCGATTCAAAAGTGCTACAGCAACCTCGCCACTCATAGAGTCAATCAATGGCTTAGCCCAAACTTCCAGGTCTCCATAATCAACCATTCGGCGGGCTTGGTATACATAGTTCGTTTGATTAAGAGCAATAATATCTTTATTGGTAATTATTTCTATAGTTTTGTCTGATAAGCTTGTCAAATCATTGCCTAAGAGTAGGGGAGAGTGCATCATTGCCCACATCGTGAAGTGTGCCTTGTCTTCTTCGTAACTCATTCCACGACCCACTTGCAACATATCCATATCGTTGTAATGTCCATAAGAAGCATATTTCCACAAATCGGCATTTAGGTCAATAATAGCAAGTATTGAACTGAACTGATTATCTATATCTGCTGATATTCTCCACGAATCAGCCACTTGTGTAGCCCATATACCAGGAAACTGCCAACGACAAATGTTGAAAACAACCGATGGTTTTATGCTCCGCGCCAAATTGGCTATATGCTTATATTGCACCTCTTCATCAAGTCCCATCCATTCGCCTCCACACCAATCTACCTTGATGAAATCGTAGTTCCACTCTTTCAGATAGAGCGTCAAGTCTTGCACTTCGTGACCATAAAGCCCCATACCCGCACCAATAGTGTCTTTATCCCAAAAAGAGGCACAGGTATTAATGCCTGCGTCTGAATAAATGCCAGCATATAAACCATTTGAGTGAATATATTGTGCCAACGATTTCATACCACTAGGAAACCTCACAGGGTGTGCCAAAAGATTCCCCTCTTCATCTCTACCACCATAAAATCCATCGTCGATATTGATAAAGCTGTATCCAACATCTCTCAAACCCGATGAAACCATAGCATCTGCTTGAGCTTTAATAATATCTTCATTAATTTCAACACGATAGTTGTTCCAACTAGCCCAGCCCATAATGGGGGTTTTGGGACGTACTTCATTTGATGATTCAATTTGAGCACTTGCTTCTATGCATAACGATAGTAGAAGTAGTGCAACTACTAGATATTTGAATTGTTTCATTGTTTAGAGAATTGGTAGTAAATGTTTTTTTCTTTTGACACAAAGATAATAACGGGTATGTGGTTGGCTATTGTAACTATGACTACTACAGGCTATGGCGACAAAGCCCCAATAACATTGCTAGGTAGAATAATTACAGGTACTTGGATGGTAATATCCATCATCTTTGCAACATCTATGGTTGCAGGAATTGCAAGCATACTTACACTCTCTTCACTTGACTCAACCACAATTTCGACCATCGAACAACTTTCGGGTCGTAAGGCTGCAACTATCTCTGGGTCAACCTCGGAAGGATTTTTAAATAAACATAATGTAATAGCTATCGGTACAAATAATTTAAATGAAGCTATTGAAAGATTAGAAAGTAAAGAAGTAGAAGCTGTAGTGTTTGACCGTCCACAACTTCTATACTATCTAAAAAACAACAATGCTGAAAAGTTTTACATCAATAAAGCTGAATATTCAAAGCAAGGATATGGTTTTGCATTTCCAATCAATTCAAAACTTACCTTCACTGTAAACAGAACTTTGCTAGAACTCGCAGAAAACGGGCAAACGGAGAGAATAATTAATTATTACATCAAAAAAGATGAGTAAGCTATAGATTTACCGCAAACGGATATATGCCATACAAAAACCTTAAATACAACCTTTTGACACAAATGACGTAAACTTGTCATAGATGTGACGTTATCAATAAAGTTCTTTTACTGTACATTTGCTATGAACAAAAGAATATTAGATATGAAAAACAAAGAATTAGCAAAGAAAATTAAAGAGCTAAGAAACAGGAAGGTTTCTCACAAGAAGAGTTATCTGAAAAGGCAAGGTTAAGTTTACGCACAATTCAAAGAGTTGAAAATGGAGAGACTGAGCCAAGAGGCAATTCTCTTAAAAGAATTGGAGCTACATTCGGAGTTGCTCCAGATGAAATACTTGATTGGGCTGAATATGAAGATAAAGGACTTCTTACAAGTCTAAACCTATCGGCTCTAAGCTTTATATTGTTTCCCTTATTAGGAATTCTAATTCCTCTAATAATTTGGATTTCTAAAAAAGACAAAGTTAAAGATATCAACAAGATAGCTAAAGACATCTTGAACTTTCAAATTACATGGACAATAGTCTTATTTATCGGGTTTATAATAATATCTTCCAGTGCAGGATATAGAATAAACTCAACAGGAAATATTGATGCGGGAATCATAACAACTATGCTTATAACAAACCTTGTCTTTATCTCATTTATGCATCTCTACAACATAGTTTTGATTATCGTAAACTCTGCACGAATCAATAAGGAGAAAGTAGTCAAATACTTTCCAAAGATTAAGCTTGTTAGATAGTAGGGTAGAGACTTATTAGGAAATTAGTAGCACGACCGGGAATCGAACCCGGATCTAAAGTTTAGGAAACTCCTATTCTATCCATTGAACTATCGCGCCAACATACAAATGACATTTGTATTGCAAAAGTAACTGTTTTTTTGAGTATATCCAACACTTGCACCATTTTATACAACGATGCGAAATATTACTTACAATAAAACTGCTAATAGAATTAAATAATCAAACAATATTTCTAGTTTTGTGTTTATACTTTTAATAACACAATAAATATACTAAACATAAAACAAGAGACAATGAATAAAATAGCCATACTATACGGAAGCTCAAGTGGAAACACAGAAACTGTAGCTAATAGAATAAAGGATATGTTTGACGGTAAAGCTGACGTTTTTGATGTTGGAAGCGTTTCTATTGATGAAATAAAACCCTACCAATACTTAATATTAGGTGCTTCTACAACAGGCATAGGTGATTTGCAAGACGACTGGGACGGTTTTCTTCCAACATTTTCTTCAAAAATGGATTTTACAGATAAAACAGTTGCCATATTTGGTTTGGGCGACAGCGCATCGTTTTCTGACTCATTTGCCGAGTCGATATTTATCTTGCACGATGAATTGAAAGATAAAGTGAAAATTGTGGGTGAAATTGCTGACGAAGGATATACTTATGATGATAGCCTGGCAGTGGAGGATGAAAAGTGGTTGGGACTTGCACTTGACGAAGACAATGAATATGACGAGACTGAAGAGCGCTTGACCAAATGGATAGAGCAATTGAAAGAAATATTTGTTTAGTTGCTTTCTAAATAGAATAATTAAGTTGTAGTGTAGCGAAGGGTTCGGATATTTATATTCGAGCCCTTTCTTTTGCAATGCAGTTCAATATAGAAACCAATTTACTACTCTTTCGACAAGAAGTAACTCTCTATTTCCTCTAAAGAGGTCTCTTTAAGAATAATTCGTTTGTTTTCGTCTAGCAGATATATTGTAGGAAGCTTTTTAAGATTATAAACCCGTTTATTGGTTAATACTCTAGCTCTATCGTATGCATGTATCCAATTCTTTTTAGGCATAGATGCAAGTGACTCTTGCCATAGAGGAACATTAGATCCTGGATAAACATGCAATACCGAAAGCATGCTTCTGCTAAAACTATTAAGAGAACAAACCTTTCCTAAAACATCTGAATTTTGTATCTCATCAGCTACAGACACACATTTGCTACATTCGGGAGTGGAGAAAAAGAGTATCAAATAGTTGCTCTTGAGAGCATGCATTCTTTTCCAATCTCCATTCTCAAGGGTGTATACAAAATCGGTAGCTTTGGAGCCAACCCTGTTCTTATGAATCATCTCTTTTTGATAATCATACTTCTCGAAATCCTCTTTAGTCAACATATCCGATTTAAGAATAGTCTCTAATACAGGAATATACAACTCTTCGTTGCAAAAGGGAGAGTCGGCAATGTAATAATATTTCTCAAACAGAGAGGCAAAGTGCCCATACATATTAGGATTGCTCTGCGCCTGAACAAATAAATATTTTATCGATCTACTAGCATATTTAAATGGAATAAACTTCAAAACGTGTATATAGTCAACAAAGGCTTGCTCGGTAACCTGCGGTTTATCTATAAGCGAAACATCGTTGAATGGAAATTCATCCCAATAGTGTTTAGATAAGTAGATTGCCCTCTCTTGCCCATCCACAATTGATTCGGGGATATTGGGTAAAGGGAAATTTGGATTGTGATGCTGCACCAAAATTGCATTCTCTATTTCACTAAACGATTGATCAAATTCAGCAGTAGATCTGTGCAATCCGCAACTTGCGAACATTAATAGCACAAACATTATAAGCAAATGAGTGATATACGATTTATTCATGATTACTATTGCTAAAAAGTGAGCGTGTATTAAATAACCCATTATCTATGCCGATAGAGCTGCTATTTTGACGTAACTTTTTGTAAGAAAAAATAATATTGTTAAGACAAAACAAAAGTAAGGACTTAACCTCTCTTTACAAAAGTATTTAACATGAATCTTTTATCGTGAATAGTTAAACAACAGATTAGTAGGTAGCTTTTCGATAATCCACTTTGGTGTTTACTTACTTTGCTCTGTAATTTGAGCATCCACCGTGATGATTAGTAATTTCACACTGCAATTGCATCATCCACCAAGGCAATCACAAAGTTTGCACCATAAATGGAGCATCCACCATCGTGTCTAGAAAATTTGCACTGCAATTGAAACATTCACCAAAGTGTTTTTAAACTTTGCACTGCAACTGCAAAATCCACCGTGGTGTTTACAAACTTTGCGCTTCAACTGCAATTTCCACCGTGGTGTTTACAAACTTCGCACTTGAATTACAAAATCCACCGCGGTGTTTACAAACTTAGCACCATAAACGGACAAAACACCGCGGTGGAAATTGAGTGTTTTTTGTGTTTTTCAAATTTACCGCGGTGAATATTGAAGTTTTTGTGTAAAAATCAAATTCACCTCGTAGAAAATTTAAATAATTGTCTGTTTTTCATATTCACCGAAGTGAAAATTGAAAATAAAGTGCATTTTTTAAATTCACCACGGTGGAAATTGAAAACAAAATGCGTTATTCCTATCCACCTTGTAGAAAATTCAGAATAAAGTGCGAATTTCTCATCCACCACGTAGAAAATTCAATTTATTGTGCATTTTTCAAATTCACCACGGTGAAAATTGGAGATATAGTGCAAAGTTTCCATCCACCGCGGTGGAAATGTTGAAAAAAGAGCGAAAACAGCAAAAAAAGGGTCAAAAAGGGCACTTTTAAGGGAAAACTGAGCAAAACTCCATCGTTTAGTAATATATCAACAATAAAATTACTCGAAATAAAAATCACCTACCAAACAATCATTTTTAATCAGAAAGTAGCAATCTATTATTTATAATCTGAATATTATTAGGGTTACACATTTTAGTTTAAATTGGATATTGCTTTACACTGTATAAAGTCATTTTTTTTCATTAGATTTGTAGTTCAAAATATATATTATTATGGACAATTATATTGTTTCGGCACGGAAATACCGCCCAGCTACTTTTAAATCAGTTATTGGTCAGAATGCACTAACAACTACGTTGAAAAATGCCATCTCAAACAACAAGTTGGCACATGCCTATCTGTTTTGTGGTCCAAGAGGGGTGGGCAAGACAACCTGTGCACGAATTTTTGCAAAAACAATTAATTGTTTCAATCTTACTTCAGAAAACGAAGCTTGCAATGCTTGCGAGTCTTGTGTTGCATTCAACGAGAATAGATCGTACAACATCCATGAAATGGACGCTGCATCGAACAACTCGGTAGAAGATATACGCGATTTGATAGACCAAGTGCGCATTCCTCCACAAATTGGTAAATACAAAGTGTATATCATCGATGAGGTGCACATGTTATCAACACAGGCTTTCAACTCTTTTCTGAAAACATTGGAAGAACCCCCCAAGCATGCCATCTTTATTTTGGCAACAACCGAAAAGCATAAAATTATACCTACTATTCTGTCACGCTGCCAGGTATACGATTTTAATAGAATTAGTTTAAGCGATATTGTAGAGTATCTTAAATATGTTGCACAACAAGAAAATATAACGGCAGAGGAGGAGGCTCTAAATATTATTGCTCAAAAGGCAGATGGTGGAATGCGTGATGCACTATCAATCTTTGACCAAACAGTAAGTTATACTGGAGGCAATGTAACCTACCAGGCTGTTATAGAAAACTTGAACGTATTGGACTATGAGTACTATTTTAAACTAACCGATGCTATACTGCAAGGCAGTGTGGTGGACAGTCTACTCATCGTTAATGATATTCTTAAACATGGATTTGAGGGACAACATATTATATCTGGCATGGCATCGCACTTTCGAAACCTAATGATAAGTAAAGACCCTCGCTCGGCAATGCTGTTTGAAGTGGGTCCAAAGATAAAGAAGCGCTACATCGAGAGTGCCAAGCTATGCTCGTATGAATTGCTATACAAAGGAATTGAAATAGCCAACGAATGTGACCTTAACTATCGCGTTAGCAAAAACAAACGCCTATTGCTTGAATTGGCATTTATACGCATGTGTCAACTATCAGAAGGGGCAGGGGAGCAACCCAAAAAAAGAGAACCTATCAAACAGATAGACTCATCGCAAACAACTCGTACACATGTCCCCGAAAAAAGAGCACAAGCTACAGCTCCAACAAAACAGGTGGAAACAAAAGCAGAGGAAGTAGAAAAACCAAAACCTGAAAAAGAGGAAGTTGAAAAAACTGTTGAACATGAGAAAAAAGAAGATAGCCGATTAACAGAACGCGACCCTCACTATGTTCCACAGGTTTCAAAGGAGAAAGAGACACAAACTAAAACAACACCCAAAGAAGAAAAAGAACCTGCTCGTAAACCACGCATTGCTGGTCATCAACCCAAAACCTTTTCCATATCCAATCATGGAGTATCTATCACTTCTGCAGAGGAACAAGATAGCGATGATGAAGATAGCCAAAGCAGCAAAAAAGGGACAAGAAAAGCCTCTTTTACCGAAGAAGCATTGATAGAGGCCTGGAAAAGTTTCACAAAAACCCTCACCGAAGAGAGGTTGTTGATGAACACTATGTCGTTGTACTTTCCAAAAAAGGTAGATGATACTACAATAGAAATAACTGTAAATACAGATATAAACAAAGAGTATATAGAGAGCAATTTGAGGTCGATTTTAGATTGGCTTCATGATAAGTTGAAAAACGATTTTATTGAAATGAAAATTGAAATATCTGATACCATTGTGAATAAGAAAGCTTTCACCTCGCAAGAGATATTTCAAGAAATGACAGAAACAAATCCAGCTTTAAAAAAGCTTACAGATGAATTAGGCTTAGAGATAAAATAAATTAAGCATAAACACACAAACCAACTTAACTTGAAATAAAGATGAATAAATACGGTTTTTACACAACAGTTTTAGTAATTGTAGTATTATTTGGTGTAGTATTGGGTTTATTGTTTGGGATACCAAAGTACAATGTTTGGAGAACAAAAATAGCTATTGAAGCTGCCCAGAATATGGGTAAGGCTGAGATGGCTAGAGCTGAGCAGAACAGAATGATTCAGATAGAAGAGGCTAAAGCCAACTTAGAATCGCAAAAACTTAACAGCTTGGCCGAAATAGAGAGAGCCAAAGGTATGGCAAAAGCAATAGAAATAGAGAATGGCAAACTAACTACTAAGTATATTCAATATTTATGGGTTAGAAATATTGACAAAATGGATGGCGATAAGATTTATATAGCAACTGAAGCTAGCCTACCCATACTTGAAGCCAGAGATGATAATGCTATCAAGTAAGGTTGAATAGCTAAAGTAGTCTCTACTATTCGAGAGAGAGTGCTATCTGTCCAATGTTAATCTCTATTTTAGAGGCCATCATTGATATCATTAATAACCAAGCTAGCCAACATAAAGCCATATATGCCAGTTATATGGAGCATGGCTCCATTGGTATGTGGTTTGTAGCTACTAATAACGCCCTCTACTTCTCTCTCTTCAATCTCGTGGTTGTCTCCTTTGTTGCGTAGCATCTCTTCGCTGTATATACATAGAATTTTTTTAGAAGGCTTTTCAGTCTTTCTAAATCTTTGACGCAGTGCCGATGCCAACTTACATCCCTTCACCTTCCAAAATTCATCAATGCGAATGCGTGTAGGGTCCATTTTAAGCCCTGCACCCATTGAAGCAAACACAATGGCATCAGTTTTACAAGCTTCTAAAAGTAAGTGTGCTTTGTGTGTAAGGGTGTCTATTGCATCAATTATATAGTCGTAGCTATTTAGATTAAATGAAGCCGCTGCCTCTTCTGTATATATTTGTGCAAGAGCTTCAATCTGAGCCTCTGGATTTATTTCAAGCAAGCGACTCTTTAATACATCAACTTTTAATTGTCCTATAGAACCTTGTGTAGCTGGCAGTTGTCTGTTAATATTAGATGCATTTACCCTATCTGGATCTACAATAGTTAAGTGCATTATTCCACTGCGCACCAAAGCTTCGGCACACCAGCTGCCTACACCTCCAACACCAAACAAGATAACTCTTTTAGAGGTAATCTGATTTAAAGCCTCTTTGCCAAGAAGCAACTCTACACGAGTGAATGAGTCCATGATTGAGTTGCTTACCACTGGGTTATGATTACCTTTTTGCATATATAGCCTCTCTTTTATAAAACCTATACAAGCACAGTTCAAGCGCTCATAAGTTATGAAACAAGTAATTAAAAATCAATTTCAGTGCAAATGTACAAAAAGCAATAGAATCTATCATTGGGTTCTCTTCCATAATCTGTAATAATGTGAAGGTGTAATTAGATTGTAAAACAATTGAAATATCGCAACATCGGCTAAACCTGCAAACACAACAATAAGAACAGCTAATTTATTAAGAGTTATCGCATGTGATAATAGAAATTAATCTTATTTTTGTGTTAAACCCATTATAATCTTCATGAAATGAAAATTCTCCACACAGCCGATTGGCATCTAGGAAAACGATTGGACAATTTCAATCGACTGGAAGAACAGATACTTGTACTAAATGAAATTTGTGAAATAGCTGATGAACAAGCTGTTGATGTAGTTATTGTGGCAGGTGACCTTTTCGACACCTTCAATCCTCCTGTAGAGGCAATAGAGCTGTTGTACAAAACATTGAAACGATTGACCAACAAAGGCAAACGCCCTGTGATAGCCATTGCTGGCAATCACGACTCGCCTAGTAGAATTGATTCACCAGATCCATTGGCACGAGAGTGTGGAATAATATTTATGGGACTTCCCAACACAAAAGTGCAAACACTGCAATTGGATGATGGGTTTGAAATAACAAAAACAGATGATGGATTTATAGAGTTTAAACTACCCAACTACAGCTATCCTCTTCGAATAATAGCTACACCTTATGCCAATGAAATGAGGATGAAAGAGTATTTTGGTGAAGAGAAGAATGTAGCACTGCAAGAGGCTCTAAAGAAAAGTTGGGGCAAAATAGCAGAGACTTATTGTGATGAGCATGGAGTGAACATGCTAACAACACACCTATTCATGCAAAAAAGGGGTGGTGAGACTTTAGAAGAACCCGATGGTGAAAAACCCTTGAAAATTGGCAATGCCGACCTTGTCTATTCAGACACAATTCCTTCACAAATACAGTATGTTGCTCTAGGGCATCTTCATCGTTTTCAAAATGTAGGCAGCGATGAGCAACCTGTAATATATTCTGGTAGCCCTTTGGCGTACTCCTTTGCAGAAGCAGGACAACAAAAATATGTAAACATCATTAAAGCAGAGCAAAATAAAACAGTAGAGCAAGAGCGAATACCCTTGAAGGAGGGTAAACTGTTGGTGCGTAAAAGATTCAAAAGCATTGATATGGATATGGCTGTGGCGTGGTTGAGTGAGAATCAAAACACCTTGGTGGAGCTTACTATAGAGAGTGATGATTATCTAAAACCTGAAGACTCGAAACGACTACACAGTGCACATCAAGGAATTGTACATATCATACCTATTGTAACTAATGAGAATAGGATGGATTTGAGCACAAAGCAAGTGAATTTGAATCAAGATGTAACAGCGCTATTTGCCGATTATTTCAAATCGGTAAAAGGTCAAAACCCCAATCAAGAAATTCTAGATTTATTTAAAGAAGTTATCAATCAACAATCATGATACCAGTAAAATTAACTTTAGAAGGAGTATACTCCTATCAGAAGCAACAAACTATAGACTTTACAGCACTCACCGACGCTGGATTATTTGGAATATTTGGAGCTGTAGCATCAGGCAAGTCAACCATATTAGAGGCTATTTCATTTTCACTCTATGGCGACTCTGAAAGAATGGGTGGAACTAATAGAAATTACAATATGATGAATTTGAAATCAAATAGAATGTATATTGATTTCGAATTCCTAAACTATGAAAACAAGAAATATAGAGCTGTTAAGGAGTATAGAAGAAACAGCAAGAACTTTAATGATGTAAAAATTCACGCCGCTGCATTCTACGAATGGAAAGAGGAAGCTTGGATGCCTTTGGAAATTGACAATGCAGAACCAATAATTGGATTGAGTGGAGTAAATTTTAAACGCACTATAATTATTCCACAGGGAAAATTTAAAGAGTTTATTGAACTTGGTGGCAAAGACCGTACTTTGATGATGAAGGAAATATTCAACCTCTACCAGTATGATCTTTATAACAACGCTAAAGGTATATACAATGCCAATGAGCATGAACTGAACATGTTGATAGGAAAGCTATCAGGCTACGAAAATATCTCGGAAGAGGCAATAAATGAAAAGACAAAGATATACACGGACCAAAAAGCTACATTTGACATAAAACTTGAAGAGCACAAAAAACTGAATGAAGCTTTTGAACAGTTGAAGCAACTAAATGCTGACTTCAACTTATTGCAGCAACAAAATAAAAAACTTGTAGCTGAAGAAGAACGCAAAAAAGAGATTGAAAAGACAGAAAAATCTCTGAAGCTATATGTGCAAACACATCAGCAGTTTGATGAAATATTGAGATTGAAGCATCAGCTTGGTGTGAAACTGGCTTATGAAAATGCCAATCTAAACAATATAGCAAAAGAGTTGGCAGTGAATAAAGAGAAATTTGCCAAAACTGCAGAGAGCTTAACTACCCTTAAACCTTTTATCGACGCTATTGATACGGAGAAACAAGAGGTAGTAGATTTAGAACTCATTAGTCAAATATTGACCTATAGATCAGCTATAAAAAAAGGAGAAGAACGTACAGAAAAAGGACGAACTGTGGTGGATAATCTATCAAAAGAGGTTGATACAATCACAAAGGAGATAAATAAAGTTGATATAAAAGTAGAAGAGATTAAGAGCAAGCTGATAGATGCGAAGACGCTAACAGCTGTCGAACTTTGGTTTTCTGCAAACAATGCCTTAAAAAAACAACTTGCGGATAGGAGTGGTAAGCTAACGGATATAAGTAAACAAATTGAAACTACCGACAACAAATTCGAGGAGTTGAATTATGATAAAAACAGTTGGAAAGAGGCAATAGAGGCACAAAGCAAACAGTTAAATGAACAGGTAGCTAAAGCAAACAGACAAAAAACACAGCTAGAGGTAAAACAAAAGATAGCTCAATTTGCTAACGAAATACATGAAGGGGCAGCTTGTCCACTTTGTGGCTCACTAGAGCATCCACAAGTGATAGAGACAGAAGATGTTGGCGCAGATATATTGGACAACAAACGACAATTAGAAACGCTTGATAAGCAATTAAAGTTGAATACGGCTACCTATTTGGAGTTGACCAAACTGCAAGAGACGAAAAACAGTTATAATAAAAACAGAGAGAGTATTGAAGCTGAGCTAAAAAACATCGAAGAGGAGCTGCAAAAGCAAGTATCGCAATTTGTGTGGGATGGTTTTTCAGCGGATGATGAAGCTGCTTTTAAAATTGTGAAAGCAGAAAATGATCAATTGATTGTTGAAAAAGACAAGCTTGAAAATCTGCAAAAGGAGAACCGCAGAGTATTGGAAGAAACAAGCAGGAAGTTTACAGAAGCAAAAGAGTTGTTAGCTAAAATAGAAGAAGAAAACAGATATAATGAAACGCTTATAGCGTCAAACTCGCAGCAACTAAAACTCCTTCAACTACCTGATTTTGAAAACAAAACATCTGAAACAGTCAATCAAATTATCTCAGAACAGAAGCAACTTATCAAAACAAAACAAGATGAGCATGCAGCACTAGAAAAGCAGAAGACTGATTTACTATTACTAATATCTTCTCAGAAAGCTACCAAAGAAGCTTTTGAAAAACAGATTGCTCAATTAAGCAGAGAGGAGAGTGAGAACAGTGCTTTAATTGAATCTAAGCTTGCTGAGAGTTCTTTTGAGTCGATAGAGGCAATTGAACAACTGCTAAGCCACAGGCGCGATGTGGAGGCTGAGAGAGTGCTCATAGAGAGTTTTAGAATAAACTATAATACGTTGAAGCAATCAGTAGAAGAGTTAGAAAAGAGATTGGAGGGCAAATCGTTTTCACCTGAAGAGTTTGAAGAAAGAAAACATGAATTTGAAGAGAGCGAAGAGATGATTATCAATCTGAGAAACAAGCTAACTACTTTGAAGAACGACCTTGAACGTACTGAGAAAGAATACCAAGAAAAGAAAGAGCTGTTAATAGAAAAAGAGAAGTTAGAAAACCGCAAAGCAAATATCTCGATTCTCACTCAGCTTTTCACAGCAAATGGTTTTGTAAACTATGTATCGAGCATCTATCTCAAAAACTTGTGTGCTATAGCCAACGAGCGATTCCATCGACTAACCAAAAACCAGCTTAGCTTACAGATAAACGATAAAAACGAATTTGAGGTGGTAGATTATCTCAACAATGGACGCACACGGTCTGTTAAGACACTATCTGGGGGACAAAGCTTTCAGGTATCGCTATCTCTAGCACTTGCTTTGGCTGAAAATGTGCAAGGATTAACAAACTCTGAAAAGAACTTCTTCTTTATAGATGAAGGGTTTGGAACACAAGATGCCGAGTCGGTAGATATTGTTTTTGAGACATTAAGCAACCTTCAGAAAGGAAACCGTATTGTTGGTATTATTTCTCACGTAGAAGAGCTGCAAGAGCGCATTCCAAAAGCACTGTTCATTAAAAATGATATCGACGAGGGCAGTTTAATTGAAGTTGTAGGGTAGGGGAGGGTATCGTAATAATAGACACTATGCTTCATATTCACTCAACTCTAACCAACGCATTGTTTTTTCGTCGATCAACTCCATAAGAGTGGTTATTCTGTTTGAGCTCTCTACCAAATCGTCAGAAGAGAGTTTTCCAGAGGAGAGCTTTTCGGTAAGCTCTTCTTTCTCTGTTTCTAGATCGGCAATCTCTTGTTCAAGCCCCTCAAACTCTATTTTCTCTTTATAGGTAAGCTTCACTTTTACCTTCTCCTTTACTGGCGCTTGAGGCTTTGCCTCTACATTTGCAGCTTTCACCTCTTCGCTAACTCTCCTCTCTTCCAATTGTTTCCACTCGCGATAATGAGAATAGTTGCCAGGGAAATTTCTAATAACTGCATCACCCTCAAAAACCATTAGGTGATCTACCACTTTATCCATAAAGTATCTATCGTGTGAAATAACAATAACACACCCCTTGAAGTTGGCTAAATACTCTTCCAGAATACTCAATGTAACAATATCTAAATCGTTAGTAGGCTCGTCTAGCACTAAAAAATTGGGTTTTTTTATTAAAACAGTACATAGATACAAACGTCTTCTTTCGCCTCCACTAAGTTTGGCTACAAAATCGTGTTGCTTTTCTGGAGCAAACATAAAGTGCAGCAAAAACTGCGATGCTGTCAATTTGTGTCCATCACCCAAATCGATAACCTCTGCAATATTTTGTACCACATCAATTACCTTCATATTATCGTCAAATTGCAAACCATCTTGGCTGTAATAACCAAACGTAACAGTTTCGCCCACATCAAAATAGCCACTATCTGGTTCTACTTCACCCAAAAGCATTTTTATAAATGTAGATTTACCGGTGCCATTCTTGCCAACAATCCCCATTTTTTCGTAGCGCGTGAAGATGTAGCTAAAATCTTCAGTTATCTTTATGTCGTCGAAACGCTTTGATACATTTTTAGCTTCAAATATCTTTTTACCAATATACGAGCCCTTGGCTGCCAACTGTATGTTTTCGTCATTGCGTGTTCTCCTTGTTTTCTCTTCCAAAGAATAAAATCCTTCGATACGCGATTTTGACTTTGTGCCACGTGCACGGGGTTGTTTTCGCATCCACTCCAACTCTTTACGGAATAGATTTTTTGCTTTGCTAACCTCTGTACTTTGTAATTGAATGCGCTCTTCTTGCTTTTCTAGAAAGTAAGAGTAGTTGCCCTTGTATTGATAGAGTTGTTTATCATCAATTTCAATAATTTGCGAACAAACCCTATCTAAGAAAAACCTATCGTGCGTTACCATTAGCAACGTAGCATTCGATCTATCTAGAAAATCTTCTAACCACTCTACCATCTCCAAATCGAGGTGATTGGTAGGCTCGTCCAAAATAATAAAATCTGGCTCCGATATAAGCACATTTGCCAATGCAATACGTTTTATTTGACCACCTGATAGCTCCTCCACTTTTTGATTTAAACGCGTAATATTCAACTGGTTCAATATCTGCTTCACCTTTTGCTCATAATCCCATGCCTGCATTAAATCCATTTGAGAAAGCACCTCGTCTAGGTTTTCGTGATTGCCCGTTGATATCATCTCTTCGTATCGAGCTATGAGTTGCACAACTTCGTTTTCGGATGTAAAACAAGCTTCAAGAACTGTTTGACCGGCTTTAAAATCAGGGTCTTGTGGAAGATAGGCAACCCTAATATCATTGCGAAATACAACCCTGCCCGAATCGTAAGGCTCTTTGCCTGCAATTATATTCAAAAGTGTAGTCTTTCCAGTTCCATTGCGCGCTATCAATCCCACTCGGTCGCCTTGTGCAATACCAAAAGAGATATCCTCGAACAGCAGGAGGTGTCCAAACGATTTAGTGAGCGTATCAATTTGTAATATAGGATTTGCCATCAGTATAAATGTTTGTACAAAAATAGTCAAAAAAACAGTCGCTTACTAAAAGTTAGCTACAACATAGATAAAAATAGGTGAAGAATATTTTTTGAGAATTAGAATCAATTAATGTCTTTTCCGCAAACTAATTGTTATAATATAACTAAATAAAGTAATTATTCGTATATTGGCTTTTTAATTGAGGTTTAAGCCTGTTTTTTAATTGGAAATTGAACTTTAACAATACATTGTATGTTTCTAAATAGTATTTGCAGATGTAGTATACTATTGATTTCAAATAAAATAAATTAGAATTTTATTCACAAATAACAACAGCTTAACTATGTTAGATCAATTTTTAAATACAGTAAAAGGAGGATTGGTTAGTCAATTGGCGGGGAAAACCGAAGTAGAAGAAGGTAAGCTTGATGGTGTTGCCAATGTAGTAACAGATACTTTCAAAACAGGCTTGATGGACTCGGCTAGTAAAGGAAAACTCAATGATATTATGAGTCTTCTTGGTAAGGGTGGAGGTTCTTCGCCATTAGCTGGCAATTTAATAAACAGCACTGTTAGCAATCTAATGTCTAAATTGGGTTTACCAAAAGGTGTTGCCGATAAAATTGGAGGTATTGCCATACCTTTTATAATAGATAAATTTAGCGATTTCACATCGGATAAAGGAAAATCAAACGAAGAGGGAGTAAAAGATATCTTTGGTGATCTTTTGAAAGGTTCTGCAAAAGATAAAATCCTTGGAGGTTTAGGAAAGAAATTTGGCTTCTAGCCGTCAATGTTAAACTATAAAAAAATAAATTATGGCAAAGAAAATTACAGAAATTGAAGGTATCGGACCAGTATACCAAGAAAAATTAGCAGCAGCAGGTGTTAAAACTGTAGAGGGATTATTAGAAGCAGGTGCATCAAAAGCTGGCAGAAAAAAAATAGCTAACGAATCTGGACTTGATGAGAGTAGAATTCTAGTTTGGGTAAATATGGCCGACCTATTTCGTATCAATGGTGTTGCATCGCAATTTGCTGAATTACTGAAAGCAGCTGGCGTTGACACTGTTAAAGAATTAAGAAACAGAAATGCTGAAAATCTACATGCAAAACTGGTAGAGGTTCAGGAAGAAAAGAAAATTACTCGTTCGGTTCCAGCGTTAAGCCAAGTTGAAGATTTTATTGAGCAGGCTAAAAAACTAGAACCAATGGTTACTTACTAATAGTAAGATTCTAGTAAAAATATTTTTAGGAAAAGCCCTAATAGTTGAAGCACTATTAAGGCTTTTCATATCTCTGCCATATCAAATCGAAATGTTTATTGCATTTTAATTTACACTTATCAAGCATAAGCAAACTTTAAGAGTCAGAAATCAAATCTACCATGGTAGATTACAAAATCAAGAGACAAAACTCCAATCTAACGTGGTAGATACGTCAATCAAGGGATGAAACTTCAATCTACTGCGGTGAATTACAAAATCAAGGAGTGAAACTCTAATCTACTGTGGTGGATTTTAACAACCATGAGATAAAACTTCAAACTACCATGGTGGATTGCACAATCAAGAGATAAAACTCAAATCTACTGTGGTGGATTTGAAAAACATGAGTTGAAACTCAAATACGCAATGGAGATCAACTTTCACTATTCTCACTTTCTGGTTTTGGTAAATTTATGCATGCAAAGACAAAAACACTTTCTAAAATTTCCACACTAAATAAGTAAAAACATCAGTTCTGCTATTACCATTTATCTGCTCTGTGCCAGAGCCAATAGTATCTCGATTAAAATAGCGGGTTTGTGATGCTTTAGCAGAAAACGACAAGTTGTTTTTAATATTCCAACGCATCGATAGAGCTGCCCGTAATCCCTTGCCATAAAAAGAGGGCATATAAAATGTGCTCATAATATTACGTTCGTATGAATAGAGTCTAGCATCATAACTATCTGAATCGAAATATCCTATAAACCCATCTCCGTGTATTTTTTTATTGCCACGATGTCCAAAGTTTTGAGAAATCATATATCCCAACTCATAAGGAAAACGTTGAGTTTGATAGTTAGCAAAATCAAATGTAGTTCTAAGATACCAACCGCTATAAAACGTTTTTAGATAGCGTAAACGCAATTTATGGGTCTGATAGGGGAGAACAGTGGTAATATTATCATCAGGAAGTTTCACATTCTTCTCTTTACGCTTAAATTTATAACGAGCCTCGATAAATGTATCTCTCGAAAAGTTGTATGTTGCCATGGCATACAAATCTATTGCTGATGATGGCTCTTGTGTGTTGTATTTAGGCGTTGGAAATTTCACATAATCACCAAACATAGAGACTGTAACCCTTGCAAATGGATAAAATGTGGTGCCTAAATACAAGCCACGCTCATTTTGCACCCTGCTGCCATCGGCAAAAGCTTTAGCATACATTGCATGATAGGTAGAGGGGAAGTTGCGATACAACAGAGTAAAACTGGCTAAAGTTGATGGAAAGTATTCCAATATATGAATATGGGCAAATGTTCCATTTTCGGAGCGAGCAGTCTCGCCAGCAAAATTGAAGTTTGAAAAACGATAAGAGTAATCTATACCTAAATTAAAACTTTCACTACCCCGCCAATAGTCGGCATTGTAGTATCGAAGAGTTGGATTGTAAAATCTATTATAGGCATGATGCAAACCACTTACACCGATTTGAAGTCTATTTAATCGATAATTGATATTTGCACCCATCACTTGTTCTCTAGTATTATTTCGTTTTTCGAAATCGAGGGGTACACGATGGTATCCATCTGTTTTAAAAGAGGTTATTCCTTCACCATCTTTCACATTGGCATCGATAGATTGATTGGAGTAAAATGCTGTTATATCAACATTCTGCAATCGAATAACACCTGCTGCACCTCTAAAGAAGCCACTTTCGGCAGTAGAGAAATGGCGCTTTGGCAAACTAGTTTGTTTTATTGTATTGTTTGAGAAAAAACTTTTTCCCAACATAAAATCATTGTTTAAAACCAACCCTTGCCCAAATGACAACCGATAATCTCCAACAGCCAAGGCTCTTAATTTGCCCACATTGCGCAGCATCATGTGAAATCCATAATGGTCGTATCCTTTCTTATAATGGGGCTTCCAAAAGGGCTCTCCAGCATCTTTTTCTCCCACAACACCTGCTTGAAACTTGTCTCGATAAGATACTGAGTATTTAAAGGAGTGATAAAAATCTTCTCCAACATACTTCCTATTAGCGTATTTAGCTAAAACAGAGTCGGAAAAACTGCCATAACCTGCTCTTTGGTTTAAAGTTTTATCGAATCTTACTTGTACATTGTGACGTGAACTCTTTACAAATTGATCAAAATTGAATGGCTTTTTCTCTTTTATCATTTCACCCACATAAAAGAAAGGCAATATCAACTCTACAGTTGCATAATCAAGCATATAGACATTGCGTAATTCAAACAGAGTATAAACAGGTCTATTCTTTTCTAAAAACTCTATTATTGCATTTGCCTGATTGATAGATAGTAGGGGAAACAGTTCTAATTGACTGCGAGTAACGGTGTTAAGATTCATAGGGTTTTGTTCCAACATAATCAACTCTTCATACATATTGTTGATAGCCACTTCATCTACAGCCTCCTCTGCAAGCTGCTCAAGATGCGAACGCCAATTATTTGTCTGCGCTATAGTTTTCAACGAAAAGATGAAGCCAATAGCAAATATCAATACAAGCAATAACGAACGAGTCATATTTTTAGGTTATTTTAAATGGTAATAATAGAAGTAGTTGATTAGGCTAAATAGTGTAATAGAAAATTAAAAAACAAACATAACAAATTAACTTAAAGCAACCAATGCATAGCTAAAATAAATTAGTGATAAAGAGTCTTTTCACTATACATTTTGCCTATTTTTGTGTGAATCATAAATGCAAAAAAATATGACAACAATCTTTATATATGGAGAGAAGGAGATAGAGTATCTAAAAAATGTAGATTCGGCGCTTGGTGCAGTCATTGATGAAATTGGACCAATTGAACGCAAAGTAATTCCAGATTTATTTACTGCATTGGTTAACTCTATAATAGGACAACAAATATCGTCAAAAGCAATGGATACAGTTTGGGGACGTTTCAAGAATCAATACCCTGATATTACACCCAAAGCATTGAATAACGCACCAGTTGAAGAGATACAACAATGTGGTATGTCGATGCGAAAAGCAAACTATATTAAACAGGCTGCTGCTGCTATAGTTGATGGAGAGTTGGATATCGATGAACTCTATACTCTGACGGACGAAGAAGTAGTAAAAAAACTTACTGCACTAAACGGTGTAGGAATTTGGACTGCTGAGATGATTTTAATTTTCAGTATGCAACGTTCTAATATTATGAGTTGGGGCGACCTTGCTATTCATCGCGGATTGCGAATGCTCCATCGTCATAGAAAAATAGACAAGAAGTTGTTCCAAAAATATAAAAGAAGATATTCTCCTTATGCTTCTGTTGCTTCTCTCTATCTGTGGGAAATTGCTGGAGGTGCTTGCAATTTGAAAGATTATGCTCCTAAACAGACAAAAGGTAAATAAACAAAAACTTCATCATCTATGCGCTATTTTTTTCTAACTCTGTCAATTTTAATAGTTTTCAATGCTTGCCATCAAAATAAAAGCAATGAAGAGAAGAAATCTATAGAAGAAACAATTGCAGAAAACAACATTGTAAAAGAAGAGAAGCAAGAAACAGACACCATTATAATTGATAGCCGTTTCACTTTTACTGAAGCTATTGAAGGTGCAAATGCACCTCAAAATATTATTGATGAGTTAGAGTTAATAGATGTAACCTATATATCTACAGATAGCAAACTACATAAAGGACAAATATTGACCAACAAACGACTTGTAGCCGATATAAAGGAGATATTTGAGCTGATGCTTGAGCAGGAGTTTGTAATTGAAAGAGCAATACCCATTGTAGCCTACAATTGGAGCGACAGTCTATCAATGGCTAACAACAACACCTATAGTTTTTGTTATCGAAACACCAGCTACTCTCTCCATGCAAAAGGAATGGCAATAGACATAAATCCTCGCTTCAATCCACTGAGATGGAAAATAGAGAATCGCTCCAATCAGCCTCTTGGAGCGGTGTTAGACACAACAGTGAATGGAACATTGCACCCTAATCATCCAATTGTGGAGGAATTTAGCAAACGTGGATTTAGATGGGGACACTATTTTAGTAAATATTGGGATGACCACCATTTTGATAAAAAATAAAAGTATAACCTTGCAAAATAGTAAGTGTATAAATACAATTAGTTGAATAAATGAAAGATTCATCAAAATCATTAATCTATATTGCTATTGCTGTAGCAAGCTGGTCTACTGTAGCATCGGCGTTTAAAATAGGTTTGAGACATTATTCTTATTATGAACTCTTGCTTGTAGCAGCAATTACAGCATCGATGCTTTTTGCTTTATTAATCACTATTCAGAAGAAATGGTATCTTGTAAAATCAATTACTCGCAAAGAGTGGGTACTTTTTGCTATTACAGGTATGCTCAGTCCTGCAGGATATTACTTAATTCTATTTAAAGCATATGATTTGCTTCCGGCTCAAATTGCTCAATCAATCAATTATTCGTGGGCTATTGTGCTTACATTGCTATTAGCATTAGTTACAAGAGAACGTATACCTCTATTAAAGTATTTAGGCATGGCAATATCGCTAGGTGGAGTGGCGCTTATTTCACTTGGCTCTAGTACAATTGTAGGGGTAAAACTTTCAATAACAGGGTTGATACTTGCATTTTTGAGTGCATTTGTGTGGGCTTCGTTTTGGATATTCAACAAAAAGAGTGAGCACATTGATAATATATTGGCGCTATTTATAAGCTTTTTCTTTGGTTCTTTATTTCTACTTGTTGGACTATTTTTTATAGACATACAGTTGTATTCATCTAAAGGATTATTGTCTGCCATATATGTAGGTTTGTTTGAAATGGCAATCCCTTTTATATTTTTTAGTTTAGCACTCAAAAAAACAGACAATCCATCTCTTATTAATCAGTTGTGTTATCTCTCTCCCTTTATCTCTCTATTCATTATTCGCTCTGTATTAGGTGAACAGATATACTTTACAACATTTATTGGATTATTACTTATTGTAGGGGGTATTCTATTTAATGAATATGGAGTGAGAAAAATAAAGAGATAACACCCATAATTTATACCTTTATCGGTATCTATAACATGAAAAAAACCGATTCGTATAATTTAGAATCGGTTTTTAAAATATTGTTTTAAGAGCTAATTACAACGGATACACTTCACGTATCGGGTCGTCATATTTCTCTTGTAAATTTTTCAATTCTGCTTTTAGCTCTTTTGTAATTTCTTCATATCCAGGCTTTCCATATAGATTGTGCATTTCCTCTATATCTTCTTGTAGGTCGAAAAGCTCCCATGAATCTATATCATTGTAGAAGTGAATCAATTTGTAACGCTCTGTTCTTACTCCATAATGACGTTTAACCATATGTTCTGATGGGAATTCATAGAAATGGTAATACAATGATTTGCGCCAATCTTTAGGGTCAACTTCGTCTTTCAACAATGGTAACAATGAAACACCTTGAATATCTTCCGGAATATCAGCTCCTGCAATGTCCAACATAGTGGGTGCAAAGTCGATATTTTGAGCTAGAACCGAAATATTGCCTCTTTTCTTTAAGTGAGAAGGTAGGTGCATAACAAGTGGTGTACTCATCGACTCTTCATACATAAAGCGCTTGTCGAACCAACCATGCTCGCCCATATAGAAACCTTGATCTGATGTGTAAATAATAATTGTATTTTCCAACATATCGTTTTGTTCAAGGTAATCGAGTACACGACCAACATTTTCGTCAAGTGATTTAATGGTTTTAGCATAGTCGCGCATATAGCGTTGATACTTCCATTCTGCTAGTTCATTTCCTTTTAGATTAGCTGCATAAAACTGTTCAATAATAGGATTATAATGTTTGTCCCATGCAGCTTTTTGTGCCTCATTCATCCGCGCGTAAGTTCCATGAATATATCCACCTGAAAGTCTAGTTTCAACACCTTCTCGCATCATTTTAAGGTCGTTTACGATATCCATATCATGATCACTGGCAATGCTCATTTCTTGTTCTGCAGCGGCAATACGACCTTCATAGTCGTCATAAAAATTACCTGGAAGTTCAAACACTTTATCTTCATAAAGTGATAAATGAGTAGTATCGCTCATCCAATTGCGGTGTGCAACTTTGTGGTGAATAAACAGACAGAAAGGCTCTTCCTTGTCTCTTTCATTCTCCATCCAATCGATGCTCATATCAGTAATGATGTCTGTTACATAGCCTTCATAGTTTTTATTTCCTTCGGGTGTAATAAAAACAGGATTGTAATAATCGCCTTGCCCTGGAAGTATTTCCCAGAAGTCGAAATTGGTTGGTTCACTGTCTAAATGCCATTTGCCAATCATAGCTGTTTGGTAACCAGCGCCTTTTAGCAATTGTTGAACAGTTTGTTGGTCTCCATCAAACTTTGTATGATTGTCCATCTTTCCGTTTTTGTGACTGTGTTTACCAGTTAACAATGCTGCACGGCTAGGACCCGAAATGGAGTTGCACACAAAAGCATTCTCGAAAAGAACGCCACCTTCAGCAATTCTATCTAAATTAGGGGTTTCGATGTGCCTGTTGTCGTAGCTACTCATCATCTGACGTGTATGATCGTCAGTCATGATATAAACGATGTTTAATGGCTTTGCTAGCTCAGCTTTCTCTCCACCTCCACAAGATGCCAATGTGGCTAATCCTGCTAAAGGATATAAGAGTTTTGAATTAATTTTTTGCATAGAAATATAGTTGTTGCTTTTTACAATAGAGAGAATCAGAATTTGTTTTTTTCTGCTTCCAATATATTTTTTAATTCTTCTAATTTCTCTGGATTATCAAGATAAAGATTGTTCTTTTCACCTATATCGTCCTTTAGATTGTATAGCTGGGGAAGCGTATCGTTGCCTAATTCTATATCTGTTAGTCTGTTATATCTAGACCCATTGCTTGGTTCAATATATTTCCACTCGCCATCCGACACTGAAAGTGTACCAGCCGATTCTATTACATAATCACGACCTAGAGTAGAATTGCCTAAAAGAACCTCTATTTGATTCTTACTATCTTTGGCTGCTCCTTCTGGGAGATTAACTCCAGTAAGTTTTGCAAACGAAGCAAAAAAGTCTATTTGAGATACTGGAGCATCCGATACAATTGGTTTTGTATATCCTGGCAAAGCAATAATTAAAGGAATGCGAGTTCCAGCTTCAAAGCTACTATACTTGCCTCCTCTAAAATCTGCCCATGGGCGGTGGTCTCCCAGTAGTTCTACTGCCTGATCTATATATCCATCATCCAAAACAGGACCATTGTCACTAGTTATGATAATGATAGTATTTTCTTCTGCACCGATATCTTTTACAGCTTGCACAACTTGTCCTACACTCCAATCAAATTCTAAAATAGCATCTCCACGAGGTCCCATTCCGCTTTTTCCTTTAAAACGTGGATGTGGAACACGAGGAACATGAATATCGTTTGTGCCAAAGTACAAGAAGAAAGGCTTGTCTTTGCTCTCTTTTATAAAAGATACTGCATGAGCTGTTATACTATCAGCAATATTTTCATCCAACCAAAGAGCTTTTCCGCCACCTTTCATATATCCAATGCGTGAAACTCCATTTACAATAGCTTGGTCGTGACCGTGGTTTGGGCTTGGTTTCTGCACAGTCAAAAGTTCAGGATGATCTTTACCCAATGGCTCTCCTGGAAAGGGAGTTGTATAGCTTACCTCTATTGGGTGTTCTGGATCGTAATTTGCTACACGCTGGTTCTCTATATAAACACAAGGAACACGATCACCCGTGGCAGCCATTATATAAGAATAGTCGAAACCTATTTCACGTGGTCCATAATCAATCTTGCCGTTCCAATCTTGTTGTCCTTTCTCTTTGCCCAATCCAAGATGCCATTTACCAATAGCTGCAGTAGTATATCCAGCTTGTTGAAACATTTGAGCCATGGTATATTCATGGGGTTCGATAATCATTTTTGCATCTCCTGCAGCAATGTGAGTATCAGTGCGGCGCCAATTGTAGTTTCCTGTAAGCATTGAATAGCGTGAGGGAGTACTAGTAGCCGCTACTGCATGAGCATCGGTAAAACGAACACCTTGTGATGCAAGATTATCCACATTAGGTGTATTGATGGTAGGCTCGCCATTACAGCTTAAATCACCATATCCAATATCATCTGCCAAAATGATAATAACATTAGGCTTTTTAGGCAACTCAGAATTAATTTCTTTACTCTTCTCAGTGCATCCTGCAGTAAGTAAGGATAAACTAGAGAGACCTAAAAGTTTTAAATAAGTTTTTTGTAGCATAATATATACGATTGTTTGTTTCTTTACGAAATACAAAAATAACAATTTCATTATTAAGAAGAGAAATATATTACATATTTACTAATTAATGAGCTAATTCTAACCAAACTAAATATCCTGAATAAACTAAATAGAAAATCAAAAGAAAAGCCGATTGCCACCTATCTAATCTATTCCTTTTACCAACAAACATAGAAAGAAAGAGAAATATAGTACCTCCTAATAATATATATAAATCTAAATTGAAATATGAATGAAACTCAATTGGAGCAATCAAAGAGCTTACAGATAATATGAGTAAAATATTGAAAATATTAGAACCAATAATATTACCTATAGCAATTCCACTATTTTTCTTTAAAGCTGCTACAACTGAAGTTAGCAATTCGGGCAAAGAAGTGCCGACTGCAATAATTGTTAACCCAATAATTTTTTCGCTTATTCCTAATAAAGTGGCCAATTTAACACCATTGTCTACAACTAGCTGTCCACCAATTATTAATCCAGCCAAACCCAATATTATGAGGCTCCATATTTTAAAATTTGATTTAGGTATATAAATAATCTCTTCTATAGGCTCTTTTCCTGCTTTCATCTCCTTGAAAACATAAAACAAAAAAGCTACAAAACACAATAAAAGAACAACCCCATCAATTCTAAGTACAGCTGTAGTATCGCTGAAGAAAAAATTGTTTGCCATCATATAAAAGAGAAGAGCAGCACCAAATGAGATTGGTATCTCTTTCCAAATTGTGGATTTCTGCACCCTCATAGGATATATTAATCCAGCTATACCAAGGGTAATAAAGAGGTTGAAATTGTTGCTACCTAATATATTACCTAATATAATATCGGAATATCCGTTGTATGAAGCTAATGAATTTACGACTAATTCGGGGGCTGATGTACCAAAAGAGACAATTGTAAGTCCAATTATCAAATCGGATACATTGTATTTCTTGGCAAGGGCTGATGCCCCATCAACTAGCCAATTTGCACCAAATATTAATGCAGCAAAACCAGCAATTATCAATATTGATAATATAAACATCTACTTTTTTATTCTTTAGTTTAAAACAATTGTGCAAAAGTACACAATTATCCTCCTTTTATGACAGTATAATCGATATATCTATATTGTAATTTATGTAGATTGTCAGATAAGCTATCAATTAGATGAAAATACTTTAAGTAGATTTAGATTACAAAACTAAAGTTGACCTACTGAATTGCCCAAGTTTCTCTATCTAGATTGCGATAATTAATAGCTTCGGCTAAATGTGCAGGCTCTACCTTCTCAGCTCCCTCTAAATCTGCAATAGTGCGAGATACTTTTAATATCCTATCATAGGCTCTTGCAGAAAGATTGAGGCGTTCCATGGCTGTTTTTAATAACTGCAAGCCTGTTGCATCGGGAAGAGCAAATTTATTAATCAATTTCGATGTCATTTGAGCATTGGAATATACGCCTTCGAAATTCTTAAAACGTTCGTCCTGAATTTTACGTGCCATTATAACACGTTTACGTATTTCAGAACTATGTTCAGCAGGCGATCTATCTGATATTTTATCGAAGGGAACAGGAACAATTTCAATATGAATATCTATTCTATCAAGCAAAGGGCCAGAAATTTTATTTAAATATTTTTGTACTGAACCTGGAGCACAAACACATTCTCTATCTGGATGATTGTAAAATCCACAAGGACATGGATTCATAGCAGAAACTAACATAAAGCTTGCAGGATACTCAACTGTAAACTTTGCACGTGAAATTGTAATTCGACGGTCTTCTAATGGTTGACGCATTACTTCTAGCACACGTCTATTGAATTCTGGTAGTTCGTCGAGAAACAAAACACCATTGTGTGCCAAACTTATTTCACCTGGTTGCGGAAAAGCTCCTCCACCAACCATTGCCACATCGCTGATAGTGTGATGTGGCGAACGAAAAGGACGTCGAGGCATTAGTGCAGTATTTGTGTCAATACGTCCAGCAACACTATGAATTTTAGTGGTTTCTAAAGCTTCTTCCACAGTGAAAGGTGGTAAAATAGAGGGCATTCTTTTTGCCATCATCGATTTTCCTGACCCTGGAGGACCAATCATTACAATATTATGACCACCTGCTGCAGCTACTTCTATAGCACGCTTTACATTTTCTTGCCCTTTTACATCAGAAAAATCAAAATCGAAGGTAGTATTATAGTTTGAAAACTCTTTATCGAGATCAACAAAAGTAGGAGTTACAACACTCTCATCATTAAAAAACTCAACAACTTCCTTTATATTCTTTACTCCTAATACTTCTAAATCTTCCACTACAGCGGCTTCTTTAGCATTCTCTTCTGGTAAAATAAATCCTTTAAAACCACTCTCTTTTGCTAAAATAGCAATAGGCAAAACACCATTTATAGGAAGAATTGTACCGTCAAGCGAGAGCTCTCCCATCATAATATAATCTGCAAGTTTATCTGTTTTTAAAGATTCTGAAGCAGCCATTACTCCAATAGCAAGAGGTAAATCATATGCCGAACCTTCTTTACGAATATCGGCAGGAGACATATTTATAATAATTTGTTTGCGAGGAAATTTATAACCATTGAAGCGTAAAGCAGAAATCATGCGCTCTTGGCTCTCTTTAACAGAAGCATCGG
>DUVZ01000014.1 GCA_012840785.1 Bacteroidales bacterium | reverse complement strand
TTAAGAGCATTCCGCAAAACACCACACAAGGTCTATCAGGTGGGGTTACTCTAAGGTATATTACAGAAAAGCATCTCGGACTTCTTGCTGAACTTAATTACACACAACGTGGTTGGACTGAAGATTTCAGTGAAACTGAAAATACAGACCACTCTTATTCTCGTACTCTCAACTATATCGAGTTGCCACTAATGACACATATTTATTTTGGCAGTAAAGTGAGGTTTGTTATAAATTTAGGACCTCAATTAAGTTATATGTTTAGCGATAAGGCTAGTATGAATGATGCTCTGTCAAAATATATAAGTGATATAAAAGAGATAGATCCCGATAATCCTATTGGATTGCAGTATGAAACAATTGACAATAAATTTGATTATGGATTGCTGGCAGGAGCGGGTGTAGAATTTGATACTGGTATAGGAAACTTTATTTTAGAAGGGCGCTATTATTTTGGATTGGGTGACTCTTTTGATAACAGCCGTAGTAAAGTTGGTAATTTCTCTCGATCGGCTCATCGCTATATGGCGGCAAAATTGACATATTACTTCTTTAGTTTTTAAAACTGAAATATTTCTTTTATATCTTCTATGTAGCTTAATAATAAATAGTTAGGTTTATTATTAAGCATCAAAACCAAGTAGCTCATGAAATCTTTTCAATAAAAAGGAGAACCAAATGAACAATTATGCATGAATGCATGTTCATGTATTTGTGTGAATGATGAAATTAAGAAAATGGAGAAAATAAAACTAGAAAAAGCAGCCTATATTTTAAAGGCTTTGTCGCATGAAACTCGTTTGTGTGTGCTAACTCAGTTGGCAGAAACAGAAGAAATGTCGGTTACTGAATTGATGCAAGAGGTAGGGTGTGAACAATCACTTTTATCACATCATCTCACTGATTTGAGAGCTAAAGGAATTTTAAATTCACGAAGAGAGGGGCAACGAAATCTCTATTCAATAAATAACAAGGAGATAATACCTCTTATAGAGTGTGTTTTAAATTACTGTAAGTAAAGAGTTTATGAAAAAACTACTATCAAAGTATTGGATAAGAATTATTGGGATACTACTTGGCGCATTGGGCGGATATATTTATTATATAAAAATAGGCTGCAATACTGGTACATGCCCAATTACATCTGATCCAACAAATAGCATGCTGTATGGTGCCCTCATGGGGTTTCTCTTATTTGGATTGTTTATCACTTCTAAAAAAGTAACAGCAAAAGAGAAATTAGATAAAAAATAAGTACTAGTATTATAATGAAAATAAAGTTTTTAATAATAGGTGTTTTGTCAGCAATTGTTTTAGCTGCATGCACCAACACAACAAATAATAAAGTAGATACAAACTCACGAGAAACAGAGACAAAAATGGAACAAAAGGTAATTAATTTAACAAAAGCAGACTTCTTAACAAAAGTAGCAAACTACGAAGAAAACCCACAAGAATGGACATATTTGGGTGATAAACCATGTATAATTGATTTTTATGCAGATTGGTGTGGACCCTGTAAAATGGTTGCTCCTATATTAGAGGAATTGGCTGAAGAATACAAAGATGACATTTATATTTATAAAGTAGATACAGAAGCAGAGCAAGAGTTAGCTGCAGCTTTTGGTATTCGTAGTATTCCTTCATTGTTGTTTTGCCCAATGGGCGAACAGCCACAAATGGCACAAGGTGCACTACCTAAAGATGGTTTTAAACAAGCTATTAATGAGGTATTATTGAAAAAAGATTAATCTTTAAATATGAATAAATGGTTGTATTAAGATTTGATTGCATTGTGCAAGTAATACTAATACATGAGTACTTAAAAATACGCTTCAATTGGAGCGTATTTTTTTGTCTTAGTATATAGCAGTAGTTCAATGGTTTTTGGTATTTTTGTTGTTACTTTATAAACTTGAATATCAATAAAACATCAAATAATGAAAAAACTGCTTATTATAAATACGCTGCTACTATGTTCACTACTTGCACTGTTTTCAGAAAATCAAAAAAATCCACTCGAAGTGAAAGAATATACATTAAGTAATGGTTTAACAGTATGGTTAAATGAAGACACTTCTCAACCAAAAGTTATAGGAAGCATTATTGTTAAAGCAGGTGCAAAAGACTCGCCTAATACAGGTATTGCTCATTATTTTGAACATATAATGTTTAAAGGAACTGACAAGATTGGTACTATCAATTTTGCTGAAGAGAAGGTCTATCTAGATTCAATATCAAATAAGTATGATGAATTGGCTGAAACATCCAACGATGCGAAGCGCTTGGAGATTCAGAAAGAGATAAACGAGCTTTCTATAAAAGCTGCTCAATTTGTTATTCCCAACGAGTTTAACCGACTTATATCGCAATATGGAGGTACAGGATTGAATGCAGGTACTTCATGGGATTTTACAATGTATTTCAATACGTTTTCGCCTCAATATATAAAGCAGTGGTGTGAAATAAATAGTGAGCGATTGATTAATCCAGTATTTCGTATGTTTCAGAGCGAGCTAGAAACAGTATACGAAGAGAAAAATATGTATGCTGATATGCTGGGTAGTCAGGCAGCTGAAAAGATAATAGAGGAGTTCTTTAAACCGCATCCTTATCAATACCCAATTATTGGTAGCACCGAGAATTTGAAAAATCCAAAATTGTCGGAAATGGAGGAGTTTTTCAACACTTACTATGTGGCAGGCAATATGGGGCTAGTATTAAGTGGACACTTCAAGGCTAATGAGCTGTTGCCTTTGCTTGAAAACACTTTTGGGAAAATTAGAGAGGGAAGTGTGAAGACGCACGAGATTGAAATGCCTGCACCTATCAAAGGTAAAGTGGATATGAAAGTAAAGATTCCTATTCCACTTGTAAGAGCAAACGCTCTTTTGTGGAGAGGTGTTCCGTCAAATCATGCCGATGAAGTGGCTTTAAAGTTGGCAATGTCTATATTGAGCAATGAAAATAAGACTGGACTGCTTGATAAACTCACTATCGATGGGAAATTGATGCTGAGTGCAGGATTGTCTTTAAGCATGAATGATGCAGGTGCAATAGCTCTGTTAGCAATTCCAAATATTCCTTTTCAAACTTATCGTTCAGCTCAAAAGCTTGTTTTTGATGCACTAGATAAAGTAAAGAACGGAGATATTTCTGACGAAATGTTTCAAAGTCTAAAGCTCGAGCATCAGCGCAACTACTTGTTGGAGTTGGAAAGTTTAGATAAGCGCAATCAAAAGATAATAGAGGTGTTTGCAAAGGGGCTCTCGTGGAGTGACTATTTGGAACAGGCTAGCAAGATTGAAACAATCACTAAGCAAGATGTAATAGATGTTGCCAATAAATACCTAACGAACAACTATTTTGATGTAAAGAAAAAGACAGGCAAATACCCCAGTGCTAAAATTGAGAAACCACCCTTTAAAGCTATTGAAGCAGCTAATAGAGATG
The DNA here is from genome assembly GCA_012840785.1 of Bacteroidales bacterium. Lineage (GTDB taxonomy): Bacteria > Bacteroidota > Bacteroidia > Bacteroidales > Dysgonomonadaceae > UBA2632. Next base: position 5,803 of record DUVZ01000014.1, on the reverse strand, counting down.
AGGAGTCGGATTATAGTAAATGGCTGCAAACAATAGAGAGTGCCAATTTTACACCACGCTTTCTAAACTTTGAAGAAGAGGGAAATGCTAGATCTATTGATAATAATAAACTTGTTTTGTTATATCACACAGTAAATGAGATGAACGATGTGTTTAATCTAACTATGAAGTTTGAAATAGGTAGTAGAGAGCTTCCAACGCTTCAACCATTAGCCTCTTATCTAAATTATATTGGAACTGATAAATACAGCGTGGAAGAGTTCAATAAGAAGTTGCAAGAGTTGGGCAGCACGCTCAGTTTTAATGCCTCTGCATCACAATTTACTGTCTCTGTATCAGGTTTTGATAATGCTTTTGAAGAGACTTTTGAGCTAATTACTCACTTTCTTACCAACCTAGAGGCAGATAAGTCGAAACTGAAAAAGGTGGTAAAAGAGAGAAAGCTTGAAGATAAAGCTATTAGAAAATCATCGGATGAGTTGAGCAAAGCAATGGCGGAGAAGGTGAGATATGGAGATAACTCTAATTATTTAACTAGATTATCTGCAAAAGAGATTAATAACTCAACAGCCCAACAACTTGTTTTAACTTTGCAAAGAGTGTTATCTACTGAGTGTCACTTTCATTATTCAGGCACATTGACAGACACAGCTGTATCTGATATATTAAGCAACTATTTTCCAGTAAACAGAGTAATAATTGATTCAGCTAATCCTATATATAGAGATGGACTTACTTATCCAAACGCAAAAGTGTTTTTCTTTAACGACTCTAAAGCTACTCAGAGTATAGTTCAAGCATATCTATCTGGTCCGACACAAAGTTCGGTGCATGATATGTTTCTATCGAAGTTATTCAACACTTACTTTGGATCAGGAATGAGCTCTTTGATGTTTCAGGAAATTCGTGAGTTTCGCTCATTGGCTTACCGTGCCAGTTCAACCATGGAAAATCCTCCATTGAAGCTCAAAGATAAATCGATGCGTTTTAATATGCTTCTTTCTACACAAGCTGATAAAACAACTGATGCATTACATGCTTTGCATTCTCTTTTAGTAGATATGCCATTAAGTGAAAAGAGGCTAGATGCAGCTAAAGAAAATCTGATTAACCAAGCACAGAGTGCTTATCCTAGCTTTCGTGATAAAACGCAAAGGATAGCTCAATATAAACAATTTGGATATACAAACGACCCAAATAAGCAGTTGGTTGATAAAGTGACAGGAATGTCTTTAAAAGATTTGGAGAGTTTCTATAAACAGCATATTCAAGGACAAACTGTGGTGTATATTGTAATAGGAGATAAGAAAAAGATAGATATGACACAGCTTCAACAGATAGGAGAGTTTGAAGAGATGAAGCTAAAAGACTTTTTGAAATAAAGTAGAATAATTATTAAAGCAACAATATATATTATGAAGCGTATTAATATTTTAATAGCAGTATTACTTGTATTCTCTTTTCTGTTTACTGCTTGCAACAATCCGTTGACCAAAGTGTACGAACCTACTGTAGTTGGCTCTCCACCTGACAATGCCTTTGTAGGCCTAGTACGACTTGACAACGGAGAGATTCGCCATTACAATTATGGTGAAGGTAATAAAGGCGACAAATCATTTTATATCCGCAGTTTAGACAATGGACACAGTTGGGATACAGTGTATGTTGAGAGTTATTGGGTTGGTGCAGATGTGAAAAGTCCAATAACTGGCGAGTATGTACGCTTAGCGACAGGTGAAAACGGGTTGATAGCTGTTCGTTCAAAAGGAGGTATTGATGGTGATTGGACAAAGAGCGAGGTTTACACAGCAGGAGAGGGAGAAGGGGTCTATATTATGTTGAAACCACCTTTGTTTATAAGAGATGGCAAACGTGTGATTGTAGGGGCACATAGCACTGCACGTATAGGTTGCGGTGTATTTTATTCGGATGATGATGGAGTGAGCTGGAAGCGTTCGCAATTTGTAAACTCACCACCTCATCAGGCTGGAGGTGTGCACAAAGGTGCTAGATGGAATCATGGAGCTGTAGAGCCCACTGTAATAGAGTTGCAAGATGGACGAATATGGATGTTGGCACGCACAGCTCAAGATCAGCACTATGAGAGTTTTTCGGAAGATGGAGGTGAAACTTGGAGTGAAATGCAGCCATCTCGTTTTTATGGAACCATTACTATGCCATCAATGAATAGGTTGAATGATGGGAGAATACTTTTTATATGGAACAATACTACACCTTTGCCAGAAAAAGAGGGAATTAGCGGAGTTTGGGAAGATGTTTTTACAAATCGCGATGTGCTACATGCAGCTATATCAGATGATGATGGGAAGAGTTGGAAAGGATTTCGAGAACTCTATATGAATCCACACCGCAATGATTTCGATTATGAGAATGCCGATAGGAGTTTTAGTTTAGATATAAGTGTGCAGCAAAGTCAGTCCGTGGAATTGGAAGATGGATTGGTGTTGGTTTCACTTGGACAACATAAGGATATTCGAAAGTTGCTTCTATTCGACCTCAATTGGCTGAATGAGACTTCACGGACTGATGATTTTTCTGAAGGATTAGAGAATTGGAGTACATTCATGTACCAAAAAGGAGTTGTAGGGCACTGTGCATACAATAGGGCAGATGGTGCACAATTAGTTCCAAACCCTGAAGTTGAGGAGAAGAGTGTATTGAAAGTTGCAAGAGTAGATAACGATGAACTTGAAATATCAAATCAAGGAGCTGTTTGGAATTTCCCTGCATTACACAAAGGACGCTTCAAAACCTCTGTCTATATCCCTGAAGGAAGCCAAGGAGGCAGACTAAGCCTTTCTGACCGTTGGTTCAATCCATCAGACACTACTGCCTATAAGTTTGCTATGTACAGCTTTGATTTAACAGGACTGGAGCAGAACAAATGGAACGATTTGGTTTTTGAATGGGACATTGCGAGTGACAATCAAAACTGTTGTGTGAAGGATAATCAGGGCAATGAAATAGCTACATTGCCTCTTAATTTTGTCACTATAAATGGCATCAGCTATGTGCATTTTATATCAACAGCAAGCGAGGAAGATACAAAAGGATTTCTAGTTGAAAGGGTTGAGAGTAAACCATAACCATAATTAGAAGTTATATTAAGAGAGTACCAATAATTAAAAAGGATGCACCTAATGAAGAGTGCATCCTTTTTAATTATTCAATCATCTTGGTTTCCCAAAGATTCAATACATAGCAGTTTACTTGCCGAAATGACGATTAATATCCGACGTTTTGTTAATCGGAATAATCGTGAAACTGTATGTAATAGGAGTATTAGCTGGCTTAACTAGATAGTCGTCCATTGGCAATCTGCCCCAACTATTATTGCCTCCTACACCTTGCATGCTGTGATCTATAAATAGATCCACTAACTGTGAAGGCTTGTGGGCATTGATGTGCTTGTTGAATGGGGCTGTACCTACTGGTGCATCGTTGTTCAATGTTTCTCCATTAGAAATTGTTTCTAATAGATAGTTAGAAGCATTAAACTCGAACTTATCATCGGCCACAAACAGAAGACCTCTACCCGACTTTTGTGTCAGAGCCAACCATTTTGTATCGGTGTGATGATCATTTTCTTGAGGAGTAACATATTTTGTTACCATTTCAGAAATCGGTGATTGGTATCTATCAACAAAAGTTGATGTTTTGCGGTCGCTATAATTTCCCCAAGGCCCACGTCCGTAATACTCTGCATTTACTACAGATCCAGGAAGTTGCATTCGCATTCCAATACGAGGTATAAGCTCGGTTTCTGATTGCGAAGCATCAAATGTGTTGTCAACCCTTATAGTTCCATCGTTGTAGATAGTATAAGTTACCTGCCAAGTGCTATTAGATGCTGGATATACATACTTTGCAGTAACGGCTGTAGTTTCGTTATTCGATACAACAGATATATCGTCTACATTCAGGTCTTGATAGCTTGCAGTTTGCCAATCTTTCAATCGCTGAGGTAGTCTTGCACCATAGTCATTATCGATAGGAGCACGCCAGAAGAATGGACGAAGTCCGAATCCATCATTTACATACTCGGTGTTTCTGTATTTATACGATGTCATAACGCCGGTAGTTTTATCAAAAATAGCTTTAAAACGTCTACCTTTAACTTCAATTTGATTTTCATCTTCTTTTAATGTAGCAGGTTTCATCTTGCTAGATAGTTGAAGGCCAGGGTAGTTGTTTACTAGAAACTGATCGCGTGCCACAACCCAACCTGCAGGTATGTAGCGAGTTTCTTCTTTTTGTCTCACTTCAAACTCAACACTTAGCTGTGCCGATGTGTTGGCAACTTTAGAGAAGTTGTCAACCGATACGGTTTTAGTCTCTTGTGGTGCAACGTTTGTATTAATCATACCTGAAGCCAATGCTCTACCATTCGATTTGATAGTGTATGAGATGTTGTACTGGCTAAGGTCTATAAAGAAGTTCTCGTTGTAGATATCAACTGTGCCGTTTGTAGCATCAAAATTATTGAACCACACGTTTTGATACACTTTGCGCATTTCTTCGGTGTGAGGCTTCACTGTTCTATCTGGAAAAACAACTCCATTTATACAGAAGTTTCCAGCCGAAGGTGTACCTTTCTCGCCATAGTCGCCTCCCCATGTCCAATATTTTGTACCATCTTCATCTTTTTCAACTAAACCTTGGTCAACCCAATCCCAAATACAACCACCTTGTAGCAGTGGATACTTGCGAATGTTGTCCCAATATTCAGTAAAATTACCCAAACTGTTTCCCATTGTGTGAGCATACTCACAAAGAATGAGTGGACGGTCTGCTTTTGGATTTTTGGCATACTCTACAATTGTCTCTGGCAGAGCATACATTGGGCAGAAAATATCTGTGTTAAACTCCAATACTGCACGCTCATACTGCACGGGGCGTGTTGTATCTCTTCCTTTTGTCCACAAGTAGGTTTCGTAGAAGTTGTATCCGTTACCAGCTTCATTTCCGAGCGACCAAGTAACTACCGATGGATGGTTTTTGTCTCTTTCTACCATGCCAATAGTACGGTTCATGTGGTCTTCTAAAAATAGCGGATCATTTCCTAATGTACCCCCTTTAGATAAACTGTATCCCATGCCGTGGCTTTCTATATTTGCCTCGTCAATTACATAAATACCATACTCATCTGCAAGTTTATAAAACATTTCAGGTTGAGGATAGTGTGATGTGCGTGCTGTGTTTACGTTGTATTTTCTGAAAAGTTCAAAATCCTTACGCATTAGCTCTTCGGTAACGTAGTGTCCTGTATATTCGCTGTGTTCGTGCACGTTCACGCCTTTTATCAATACTGGTTGTCCGTTTATTTTAAACTGTTTGTCTTTTACTTCTGCAGTTCTAAAACCCACTTTAATGCTAGTGGCTTCTGCTACTGTTCCATTATTGTCTTTTAGCTCAAGTAGCAATGTGTATAGATTGGGCTCTTCTGCTGACCACTTTTTCACATTAGTAATTTGCTTGCTGAAAGCAATGTTCGCTTTATCATTAGCAATAGCTTTTTTTGTCTCTTCTGCAACGATATTGTTGTTTACATCTATTAGCTGGTATGTAAGAGAGAAGTCTCCAGCAGTATTGTTAGAATTTGCTACATCCACATCAAGGTTAAACTCACCGTGTGTGTATGTTGCATCTAGCGGAGTTTGAGCAAAAAAGTCTTCTATGTGTAGTTTTGGGCGTGTATAGAGATATACATCGCGTTCGAAACCACTGATGCGCCAAAAATCTTGACACTCTAAATAGCTTGCATCAGAGAAACGGTGTATCT
>DUVZ01000141.1 GCA_012840785.1 Bacteroidales bacterium | reverse complement strand
GCTGATTGGATTAATGATTGCTCTCTATATAACCATGGATAGCTTTGGAACTGCTTGTAATATAACAGGTGATGGGGCTATTGCTATGGTGATGAATAAGATTAATAAAAAATTGAAGAGAAAGAAGGAAGTGGTTGTTGGGGGGTAGGTTTTGTATATTGACAAAACGTAGTGATGCAATTTATGGCGTCTCTACAAACAACATTAACACTGCATTCGTGAACTAGACATAGGAATATTTACAATATTCAGTTCACGAAACGATATAGAAACATATCACGACCTCGAAGAGGTCACATGTTTATAGTAAACATAGCAAAGTAATACATTCGACCCCATCGGGGTCGCACCTTTAGACATTCAAGCGGTACTATAAACATACAATCCATTTTGGATTGATAGTTATATTAATCAAACTATACTTTGCAATAGTTCTCTTGAGTACAAATCTCTATATTACAACTACCTCTTCCCCCTCGAAAAAACAGCAACACTCTCATTACCCGTTTCACTTACAGATTGCACTGCAAAGAAATAATTGTCTTTACTATATGGAACTACAACCGATTGTCCCTCAACAAATATCTTCTTCTCCCATTGCGATTTATCAGTCTCCCTGATTAACAGATAGTATCTTGCCGGCTTTACACCAATAGCTGGTGCTTGCCATGATATTTTTGAATAGTTGGACAGATCAGAAGCATCTGTAAACACATTTTGTGGTACAGCTGGTGCAAAAGCCATGTTCATAACTGTAGCTAGATTAACAATGCTATTCTTTCTAAGGTATTCAAAATCTACTCCTTCAATAACATCACCAAATTCTCTCCCATCAATGGTTTGGGTTATTGCGTGAGTGCGATCGTAGTTTTCATAGTATTCACAAACACGAACCGCCGTAAATCCTTCCTTACAAAAAGGGGTATGATCTCCACCTCTGCCAAATCTATCTATTCGATAGATAAGCTTTATCTCTAAATTAGGGGTATATCTTTCTCCTGTCTCTTTTATATAGCGTGCTAGTTGTCTAGACGGGCTGTCGTTTTGCGATGAATTATAATCCCTCTCTTTGGCTTCTTGTTCGGTCTCTACAAAAGGAGTGTTTTCAGAGAAAACCCTGAGCTTGGTGTTGTTTCTATTATCGGTCTCACTTGATTGTGAATTAGAAATCATATCGTTGTTTATTACAGCAATTACATTCCAATTCTCTTGACGTGCAACTTGAGCCATGCGAGCAGCACCCAACAAACCATGCTCTTCTCCTGAAAGAAACATTACTTTGACAGTTATGGGCAATCGATTTTGAGACAAAATAGTAGCACTCTCCATTAATGCAGCCACTCCGCTACCATTATCGTTGGCTCCTGGAGCAAATGATGTAGAGTCGTTGTTGTTTTCTGTACGGCTATCGTAATGTGCAAGCATCACTATTACTCTATCATCATCGGCATTAGATCCTTTGATTGTTGCAATTATATTGGGTAACCAAACTTCTCTCTCTAATCGAGTTCCGCTACCGCCAACTTTATAGCGCACTCGCTCTACAGATACAAAATCTTCTCTGCCTACACTCAACTCGTTAAGCCGCTCCTCTATATAATTAGAGGCTGCTCCAATTCCAATATCGGCGCTGCTTTG
>DUVZ01000140.1 GCA_012840785.1 Bacteroidales bacterium | reverse complement strand
ACCAATGAGGTGCGAGCGATGCAAGCAAAGGCTATTTCTTTTATAGATACAGAAGCATTGCGCTGGTTTAAGGAGTGGAAAAAGAACAACAAAGATTGGAAGCAAGCAAAGTCTATCTCAACGTATCAATTGGAGTACTTGTATGTACGCTCGATGTACAATCAGTATCCTTTGAACGATGAGGTGAAGGAGATGAATGACTTCTACTCATCTATTATTGAAAAGAATTGGACAGATTTCAATCTCTACCAACGTTCGCTGATATCTATTTTGATGCAAAAGCAAGGCAAGCAAGAAGTGGTGCAAGCTATTTTGAAATCGTACCGCGAACACGCTATCAACAGTGAAGAGATGGGCATGTATTGGGCTAACAATCGTGCGTCGGTGTTTATGTCTCAATCGGCAGTGTCGGTGCATACTTTCATAATGGAGGCTTTCCGCATGGCGGGAGCAAAGGATAGTGAGATGGACAATATGAAGCGTTGGTTGTTGAAGCAAAAACAAACTCAACTGTGGGAATCTACTCATGCTACCATGGATGCTGTGTATGCATTGCTTAGCACAGGGTCGGATTGGTTTTCAGCTGATGTTGAAACAGTCATAACTGTAAACGATAAAGTAATAGAACCAGAGAAAAAAGAGTTGGGAACTGGATACTTCAAACAATCGTGGAGCAAAACAGAGATTGAGCCTGCTATGGGCAAGGTGGGAGTGGCACAAAAGGGAAATACTCCTGCTTGGGGAGCACTCTACTGGCAATACTTTGAAGATTTGGATAAGATAGAAGGCACGTCAGCATCGTTGGATGTGAAGAAAGAATTGTACAAAGAGCAAACTAGCGAGTCGGGCAAGCAATTGACTCAAATAACTGAAGCAAGTCCATTGAAAGTGGGCGACAAAGTTGTTGTAAGACTAACCGTAAGAACCGATAGAGACATGGAATTTGTTCATCTCAAAGACATGCGTGCTGCTGCATTCGAACCTGTGAATCAACTATCGGGTGTCAGCTGGCAAAACCATGTGATATACTACCAAACATCTAAAGATGCCTCTACCAATTACTACTTTGATGTGTTGCCTCGCGGTACTTATGTGTTCGAGTATGAAGTTTTTGTGAATCGTACGGGTAGTTATTCCAACGGCATCACAACTATTCAGTGCATGTATGCTCCAGAGTTTACATCGCACACACGGGGCATAAGAATTAATGTTAAAGAATAGTTAGTTTTAAACGGTTTTGTTATTTTTGTGTCTGTACTGGTGTTAGAACTAATGAGAGCAATCGATTTATGATTGTATAATTATAAAAATGATAATTGATGAAAAGAATAAGTATTGTATTCCTTCTTAGTTTTGTAATGAGCGGATTTTTGTTTGCTCAGTCAAAACCAGAAGTGAAATTTAATAAGAATGTACACGACTATGGTTCGGTAAAAGAGGAAGTAGAAGTAGCCTTATCAGAGTTTGAGTTTACTAATACTGGAAAGACTCCTGTAGTTATTCAACGTGTTATAACCTCTTGTGGTTGTACCACTCCAAGCTATACACGCGAACCTGTATTGCCAGGCAAAAAGGGCAAAGTAAAAGTGGCTTATAATACCATACATCGTCCTGGAACATTTCGCAAGAATGTGCGAGTGTATACCAATGTGCCAGATACAGTTTACACACTGACAATAAAAGGAAGTGTGATACCGATGAAAAGATAAAAAACAATTGCAATAGATTGTTATTATGTGCCGAATAAAGTATCTTTGTTTAAAGACTTTATTCGGTATTTTATTTTATACGTACATAAAACTTTGAAGGCAATATGAAACATCACGAAAACGAATCAAAATATTTAGGTCTCAATGTAAACAAAGGCATTGAAGCACCTCCAACTATCAATCCTTATTTAAAATTTAAACAACAACGTAAAGGTTACAGTGCAGATGAGTATGTGGATGAGATATTGAAAGGAAATATTACCATGCTCAGTCAAGCGGTAACCCTCATCGAAAGCTCCCGTGCCGACCATCAAGAATTGGCGCAAGCCATAATAGAGAAGTGTTTACCGCATGCTGGCAACTCTATCCGTGTAGGTATTACGGGTGTTCCGGGAGCTGGGAAAAGTACTTCAATAGATTCTTTTGGTGTGCATTTGGCCAAGCAAGGGAAGAAATTAGCTGTGTTGGCTATCGACCCATCAAGTGAACGTTCGAAAGGGAGTATACTGGGAGATAAAACACGTATGGAACGCCTAGCAGTTTTAGATAGTGCTTTCATCAGACCCTCACCTTCAGCAGGCTCTTTGGGGGGTGTAGCTCGTAAGACACGTGAAAGTATTATTTTGTGCGAAGCAGCCGGATTTGATTATATATTTGTGGAGACAGTAGGGGTGGGACAATCTGAAATTGCTGTACACTCTATGGTCGATTTCTTTTTGTTGATACAGTTGGCTGGTACGGGTGATGAATTGCAAGGAATAAAACGTGGTATTATGGAGATGGCTGATGGTATTGTTATTAACAAGGCTGACGGTGATAATATTGGTAAAGCAAATATTGCTCAGAATCATTTCAAAAATGCATTGCATCTGTTCCCACCTGCTGAGTCGGGATGGACACCTGATGTACTTACTTATTCAGGGTATTATGATTTACGCATTGCCGAAATTTGGGAAATGGTAGATGGCTATGTGGAGTTTGTGAAAAAGAATGGCTACTTCGATATGAAGCGAAACAGACAATCTACTTATTGGATGTATGAAACCATCAATGAGCGCTTGCAAAATGATTTCTACAGAAACGATAAGATAGAAAATTTGATGCCAATATTAGAACGGCAAGTGCTAGGCAATAAAAAAAGTTCGTTTATTGCTGCAATGGAAGCGATAGATGCGTATTATGGTGAATTGTAGTGTTATACTGCAAGAGTAGCAATATAAGTGCTATAATGACTTTTTATAAAAAAAAGCTGTTTCAATATATTTTGATGCAGCTTTTTTATTTTTTGTAAGATTGTAGTTGAATAATGAATTGAAATGATTAGAAATGCCTTTAGCAGCTTTCAATTTAAACTTTAATGAGAATAAAACATAAAATTGCTATGTGGAGTTTGCAATTCAGTAAATTATTTGTACTTTCGTGATTCTAATTAGAATATGATAAGTGGTATCCTTTTTCAAAACACATAAATACCTTATCGATAATATAGATTCAACTCTATATCGTAGATATTTGATGGACAAAATAGATTGGTCTCATCGATTAATAGGTATAAAAGGTTCGAGAGGTGTTGGTAAAACAACATTCTTGTTGCAACATGCAAAAGAGTATTGTGGGAGTGGTGATAAAAGGTGTTTATACGTCAATTTAAACCATTTCTATTTTACAGAGTGCTCTTTGGTTAAATTTGCTGGAAAGTTTACAGAGGTGGGTGGCGAGACTCTATTGGTGGATCAGGTTTTTAAGTATCCCAATTGGTCTCAAGACTTAAGGAAGTGCTACGATTTGTATCCTAATTTAAAAATTGTATTTACTGGCTCTTCTGTAATGAAGCTGAAAGAGGCCAATCTTGATATAGGTGATGTTGTTCACTCTTACAACTTGCATGGCTTCTCTTTTAGAGAGTATATTGGGGTGATGACAAATATTGAATTGCCTTCTTACTCTTTAGGTGAAATTACCAGTAATCACAGAGCTATAGTTGCAGATATTATCGATAAAGTAGATATAGATAAACATTTTACGGATTATATACATCATGGGTATTATCCGTTTTTTCTTGAAAAAAGAAACTACTCAGAGAACTTACTTAAAACCATGAATATGATGTTGGAAGTTGATGTTCTCTATATTCAAGAAATTGAGCAAAGCTATCTTATTAAGATTCGGAAACTTTTTTATTTGCTGGCAATTCAGTCACCAACATCCCCAAATGTTAGTCAACTTAGTAACGAGTGTGGTATTTCGCGTGCTACTGTTATGAATTATCTAAAATATCTACAAGATGCGCGATTGATTAATATGCTTTACAAAGTTGGAGTGAGCTTTCCTAAAAAGCCCAATAAGGTATATATGAATAATACTAATATTGTGTTTCCAATTAAGCGAAATGGAGTTGATAGGCAGGCTTTATGTGAAACTTTTTTTTACAATCAATTAAATGCATTAGAAGTTGTAAATAAATCAGGGCGAAAGGATCAATTCCTTATAAATGGTAAATATCAGTTCAAAATAGAATTTCAAAATAAAAAAAATGCGAAAAGTCAATCACGTTTTTTAGTAGTAGATACTAAGCAAACGGAGGATGAAGGTTCAATTCCTATATGGCTTTTTGGTTTTTTGTATTAATGTCAGCAAATAAACAGCTGAATTAATATATAAGAACTACAATTAAAATAAACAAGATTTACAATTATGGCTAAACAAAAAAACTTTTTAACCTGTGATGGAAATCAAGCTGCAGCTCACGTGGCATATATGTTCAGTGAGGTTTCTGCAATTTACCCTATCACACCATCTACAACAATGGCAGAGTATGTTGATGAGTGGTCTGCAGGCGGACGCAAAAACATATTTGGGCAACCTGTAAAGGTTCAGGAGATGCAGTCTGAAGCGGGTGCTGCTGCTGCAATGCATGGTGCGCTTCAAGCTGGAGCTCTAACTACTACTTTTACAGCCTCGCAAGGCTTGATGTTAATGTTGCCCAACATGTACAAAATGGCAGGTCAGCTTTTGCCAGGTGTTTTTCATGTTTCGGCACGTGCTCTAGCAGCTCAAGCGCTTTCAATTTTTGGCGATCACCAGGATGTGATGGCTACTAGGCAAACAGGTTTTGCCATGTTTGCTACAGGATCAGTACAAGAGGTAATGGACTTATCTGCTATTGCTCACTTATGTGCAATAGAGAGTCGTGTTCCTTTTATGCATTTTTTTGATGGGTTTAGAACTTCACATGAAATCCAAAAAATTGAAGCTCTTGAAATGGAAGATTTAGAGCCTCTATTAAATAGAGAAGCTTTAGCAGAGTTTAAAGCAAGAGCTCTTTCTCCAGATGCACCTGTAACAAGAGGAACTGCTCAAAATGATGATATTTATTTCCAAACACGTGAGGCTGCAAATCCATTTTATGAGGCTGTTCCAGGTATTGTAGAGAAGTATCTTGATAAATTGGCAGCTATCACTGGTCGTAGATATGGTCTTTTTGATTATTACGGAGATCCTGAGGCTGACCGTGTTGTTATTGCAATGGGGTCTGTTACAGAGACCATAAAAGAGGTAGTTGACTACTTAAACACTGTTGATAAGAGAAAAGTGGGTGTAGTGAGTGTTCATCTATATCGTCCATTTAAAGCTGAAGCTTTATTGTCTGTTATACCAAAAACTGCAAAAGAAATTGCTGTTCTTGACAGAACTAAAGAACCCGGTGCTCAGGGACAACCTTTATATCTTGATGTGCGTAATGCTTTTTATGGCAAAAAAGATGCTCCTAATATTGTAGGTGGTATATATGGTTTGTCGTCAAAAGATACAACACCAGCTCAAATATTGGCAGTTTACAAAAACTTGAAAATGCCAATGCCTAAAAATGATTTTACTGTTGGAATAAATGATGATGTTACATTTAAATCTCTTCCTTTAAAAGAGGATATTCCAATGGATCCAAATATCTATGAGGCTAAGTTTTATGGTTTAGGTTCTGATGGTACAGTGGGTGCAAACAAAAACTCTATAAAGATTATTGGTGAAAACTCCGACAGAATGGTTCAAGCCTATTTTGCATACGACTCTAAGAAGTCTGGAGGTTTTACAGCTTCACATCTAAGATTTTGTAAAAAGCCTATCCGCTCGACCTATTTGGTAACAACTCCAAATTTTGTAGCTTGCCATGTTCCTTCTTATCTTAAGTTGTATGATATGACTAGAGGACTTAAAGAGGGTGGAACTTTCTTACTGAATTCAATTTGGCCTAAAGAAGATATTGGAGATCATTTGCCAATCCATATAAAGAGATATTTTGCTCAGAAGAAAATTAATTTCTATATAATTAATGCTACTAAAATAGCTTCTGAGATTGGTTTAGGAAATAGAACAAACACTATTTTGCAATCAGCATTCTTTAAAATATCAAATGTAATTCCTTATGACTTAGCTGTGGAGCAAATGAAAAAATTCATTGTGAAATCGTATGGTCGTAAAGGTGAGGAGATTGTTAACAAAAATTATAAAGCTGTTGATAGAGGAGGTGAATACGAGAAAGTAGATATTCCAGAAGAGTGGGCTAATCTTAAAGATGAAGTAGAAAAGGTAGCTGATGAGGTACCTGCATTTATCAAGAACGTTGTTCAGCCAATTAATGCTCAGCGTGGTTACGATTTACCTGTTTCTGCATTTATTGGTCGTGAAGATGGCACTTGGGATAATGGAACTTCAGCTTACGAGAAAAGAGGTGTAGCTGCTTTTGTTCCTGAATGGGATGCTGAAAACTGTATTCAGTGTAACCAGTGTGCTTATGTTTGTCCACACGCTACAATTCGACCATTTGTGTTGGATGAAAAAGAGCAAGAGGGTTTAGGTGAAGATGTTACTCTTTTAAAAGCTCAAGGTAAGCAATTTGAAAATATGGGATTCCGTATTCAAGTTGATGTATTAGATTGTCTGGGTTGTGGAAACTGTGCCGATGTGTGTCCTGGAAGAAGAGGAGAAAAAGCATTGAAAATGGTTCCTATCAGTACTCAATTAGAGAATCAAAAGAATTGGGATTACATGACTAAGAATGTAACAAGTAAAGCTCACCTAGTAGATGTGAAACTGAATGTAAAAAACTCTCAGTTTGCCAAACCACTATTTGAGTTTTCGGGTGCTTGTTCTGGTTGTGGTGAAACTCCATATATAAAACTTGTTACCCAGCTGTATGGAGATAGAATGATGATTGCAAATGCCACGGGTTGTTCTTCAATCTATGGAGGTTCTGCACCATCTACTCCTTACACAACAAATGAAGAGGGTAAAGGACCAGCTTGGGCAAACTCTCTGTTTGAAGATAATGCCGAGTTTGGGTTTGGTTTTGTTATTGCAAATGCAAGTATGCGTCGTCGTATCGAAGATTTGATGAATGAGGCTCTTGTACAGAATAATTTCTCTGATGAGCTTAAAGGTCTGTTCAAAGAGTGGATTGAAAATAAAGATGATGGTGATAAAACAAAAGACTTGCAACCTAAATTGATGTCGTTACTTAAAGCTAACTCTACTCCATTAGCTGCAGAACTGGCTTCACTTGAAAGATATATGGTGAAGAAGTCTATTTGGGTGTTTGGTGGAGATGGATGGGCTTATGATATTGGTTTTGGTGGCTTGGACCATGTTTTAGCAATGGGTGAAGATATTAATGTGCTTGTACTTGATACAGAAATTTACTCAAATACAGGTGGGCAATCTTCTAAATCAACTCCATTAGCTGCAGTAGCTAAATTTGCTGCATCAGGGAAACGCACTCGCAAGAAAGACCTTGGAATGATGCTCACAACTTATGGCTATATATACATAGCTCAAGTTGCGATGGGTGCAAATCAGAGACAGTTTCTAACTGCTCTTAAAGAGGCTGAAGCTTACAAAGGACCTTCTATTATTATAGCATACTCACCATGTATAAGTCATGGACTGAAAAGAGGAATGGGTAGTGCACAATGGGAGGAAAAGCAAGCTGTAGAGTCTGGATATTGGCACTTGTGGCGTTACAACCCAGCATTAGAAGAGGAAGGTAAGAATCCTTTCATCATGGACAGTAAAGAGCCAGATTGGGATAAGTTTCAAGATTTCTTGAGTAGAGAAGTGCGCTATACTTCACTTGAAAAAGGATTCCCCGAAGAGTCTGAAGAGCTTTTTGCTGCAGCAAAAGAGAGTGCGCAGTGGAGATATAGATCTTATCAACGAATGTTGGCAGCAGGTTTTTCTGTTGCAGAAACAGAAGCTGAATAAGCATTCTAGAAATGTAAACTAAATAAAATTATAACAAAAGCGACCATTATTAGTCGCTTTTGTTATATGTAATAATCCAATAAAAAATGCTATCTTTGTGATTCAAATTAGGCTATAGCAATGAGAATCCAAATTATAAATGGTCCAAACTTAAATCTTCTAGGTAAAAGAGAGCCAGGGGTTTATGGTAGCCAGTCTTTCGACTCATATTTTGAACAGTTGAAGAAACTGCACACCTCTTTGAAAATCGATTATTATCAATCGAATATTGAAGGGGAAATTATAAACAAAATACATGAAGTTGGGTTTAATTATGATGGCATTGTATTAAATGCAGGTGCATATACTCATACTTCGGTAGCAATAGGTGATGCAATAAGAGCTGTTGACACTCCTGTTGTAGAAGTTCATATGTCAAATATATATGCACGCGAATTGTTTAGACACATCTCACATATATCTTCCTCATGCGTGGGTACAATAAGTGGCTTTGGGATGAATTCATACAATTTAGCAATAAATGCATTGGTTGAGATGATTGATGATAAATGAGAGTTCTTTTTAAATATATATATATATAATTCATAAATAAGAAATAAATT
>DUVZ01000139.1 GCA_012840785.1 Bacteroidales bacterium | reverse complement strand
TCGTTTGTTTCAGAAATAATACTGAGTTTATCGATGATAGACACTGGTATACAGTCGCAATATTTGGAGCCACGTAAATGCATTAAGCGTATTAATAGAGATATTCGTTTCTCGTTGAATAAAACACCTTACAAAACACATTTCTTTGTAGTGTTTAATCCTGGAGGTTATAAATCAGAAGGGGCTGGCTATTATATGTTTATAGAGCCTAATGGATCTTTTGTGGGTGGGGGTGTATATATGCCTCCTACTGCTATACTAAATAAGTTTAGAAAAGAAATTGAGCATAATCTTGCAGAGTGGAAAGGTATTGTAAATGCATCGTCTTTCTTGAAAATGTTTCCAAAGGGAGTTGAAGCCTCCTCTTCTTTGAAAACCGTTCCAAGAGGGTTTGACATACAAAGCGAAGCAATTGAATATCTACGCATGAAGGGGTATCATGCTATACACCATTTAAGTAATGAGGAGTTAACTTCGTCTGATGCTGTTTCATTGGTTCTAGATGCCTACAAAGAGGTGCAACCAATGGTACATTTTTTAAATGGAGCTATGTAACTTGCTTTTTTGTTATAGATAAAATGGCAGGAATAAATAATCTGCTGTTAGTGTTATTATAGATACAGATAAACAGAGGTGTAAATACAACATATATGAAGCTAGAAATACTTCCTACAACTGTAATTGGAGATTTGTTGCATCATTACCCTTTTGTGCAAGATTTTTTGTTGACACTATCTCCACATTACACACGGATGACAAATCCAGTTGTGTTTAAAACAATGAAAAATATTGCCACACTGCAGATGATAAGTAGAGTGGGAGGTTTTGAGATAGGTCATTTTATAGAACTAATAAAGCAAGAGATAAAAGATAGAGAGGAAGAGCTAGACTAGATTTAGACAAATGTTTTGAAATTTATAGCAGGAAATAAAATAAGAGTATTAATCAATTAAAATGTAAAAAAATGGAACAACACATTGTAAAAATAAAATCAATAGACCAAGTAACACACGACGTGTTGAGGTTTGAAACAGAGAAACCAGCGAATTTCATTTTTAAACCCGGACAAGCTTCTCGTATTTCAATAAACAAAGAGGGCTGGGAAAAGAAAAAGAGATCTTTCACGTTTACCAACTTACCTGAAGATGATCATCTAGAGTTTGTGATAAAGACCTATCCATCTCACGAGGGAGTTACCAATGAGTTGCTAACTCTGAAGGCAGGTGACGAGTTGATAGTTCACGAAGTGTGGGGATCAATAGCCTATAAAGGTGAAGGTGTGTTTATTGCAGGGGGTGCAGGTGTTACACCTTTTATCTCCATATTGCGTCATTTGCACGGCAAAAAACAGTTAGGCAACAACAGATTGCTTTTTGCAAATAAAACAGTTGCTGATATCATTCACAATGATGAGTTTAAAGATATGTTGGGGCAAAACTTTATCAACATTCTATCGCAAGAAGAAGCAGAGGGGTTTGACCATGGTTGGATATCTGAGGAGTTTCTAAAGAAACATGGTGTTAACGATTACAAATATGTTTATTTGTGTGGTCCAAAACCAATGATGGAGAATATTGAAGGGCAACTTCTAAAGTTAGGTGTTCAAGAAGACGCAATTATAAGAGAGATTTTTTAATTTGTTTTTTGAAGTGATATAGGACAATTAGTGTGTGAATTAAGTTTCTGCCTTATGTGCACTGAAAATAAAAAAATGAGCGGAATAATTAAATTAGTCCGCTCATTTTAATTTATGCAGTTTTGTATCGCTACACTATTTTAGTTTACAGTTTATATGTGTTTGAGGCTGATTACATTTTATCAGCAACTGTTGTATCGTTGGCTTTCCAAGTTTTAAATTTTAGTTTCATTCCTTTGGGAACAAAAACAACTACAGACATTTGACTATTGTATCTTCCAAAGTGACCACTTGCTGCAATAAACTTCTCGGTTAATTCATTGTCAGGACAAGCCATGCGTGTAGATGCAATATCGCCATTTGAATTAAAAACTAAATACTCATATCCCATACCTTCTACTACCTTGGTTTCAAACTCTCCCATCAACCAATGTGTATTACAGTCAACCTCTTTCATTACTCCTGGAATTACTTCAAGGCGCAATGCTTCTTCGTTGTCTTGTGATGGTAAATACATAACATATCTGTCATAATTATCCATTGTTTCAGGAAAAGATTTCACCTGTTTTGCAGCATCAGGATTAATTGATTCATCTGGATTTTGCATTGCAGTGTACACATTGTCTACACTCCATGTTGTGTAACGTACTTCATAGCCTTCGGGTGCATATACAGGGGTAGTTAACTTGCTGTTGTAAGAAATGAAATGGTCTTGACCCGATATAAATTTTGCTGTTTTTGTGTCGTCTGGGCAAGCCATCATTGTTGAGGCAACATTGCCATTGGTTTCAAAAATATAGTACTCGTATCCATAACCTTCCAATGTTTCTTCTTCAAATTTACCTTCTAAGTTGTGAAGATTGCAATCAACCTCCATTACTTTACCCACCTTTAGTTGTACTTTAAGGTTGGCTTCGTCATCACCTTTATCGGCTACTGCAACAGCGTGTGGAATCATTCCTTCAATTGAAGGGTATACTGCATCACCATTTGCTTTGTAAACAGCATCAGCAGACTCCTTGTTTTTAGTATTGGTGCATGCAGCTATCAAAAGTATTGCTGATGCAACCATTAAAACTCTAAATGTAATTTTTTTCATAAATAATATTGTTCTAATTAATTTGTTCATTCCCTGTTTAACATTTCAAAGCGCTTATTGTTTTGTGTTTCAGTATCAGATTTAATTTTTAGTCTTGCTCTTCTCTATTTTAGTTTATTTGTTTCGTGCTAATTATCTATATTTGTAGTTGTGGAGAGAAAAATTATTCATATTGATATGGATGCTTTTTATGCATCAATTGAGCAGCGAGACAATCCCGCCTATAGAGGAAAACCCTTGGCAGTGGGGCATGGTGCTGAACGAGGGGTTGTTGCGGCAGCCAGCTATGAAGCGCGTAAATATGGTGTCTACTCTGCAATGCCTTCTGTGGTTGCTTCACGTAAATGTCCTCATCTTATATTTGCAAAACCTCGCTTTGAAGTATATAGATCTGTATCTCAGCAGGTGAGAGAGATATTTTTAGAATATACTGATAAGGTAGAGCCTCTCTCTCTAGATGAGGCTTTCTTAGACGTCACTACTAATAAGAAGAATATGCGGTCTGCCACCTATATTGCAAAAGAGATAAAGCAGAAAATTAAGGAGCAAACTGGGCTTACCGCTTCTGCAGGAGTATCGTATAATAAGTTTTTGGCAAAGATTGCATCCGATTATAATAAACCGAATGGACTGTATGTGATTACGCCACAAAAGGGGGAGGCATTTGTAAGGCAACTTAATATTAAAGATTTTTTTGGTGTAGGACCTGCAACAGCTAGGAAAATGAATGAAATAGGAATTTATAATGGTGCAGATTTAAGCCAATGGAGTGAGATTGACTTGGCATATCATTTTGGTAAGGCTGGGTTATCTTATTATCAATATGCGAGGGGGTTGGACAGTAGAGAGGTAGAACCAGAACGGATTCGTAAATCTTTAGGTTCTGAAGATACCTTTTTAGAGGATCTTTCAGATTTGAAAAGCATTGAGGACGAACTAGATTTGATTGCTCAAGAGGTTGCTAAAAGAAGGAGAAAAAATGATTTCAAAGCTAAAACCTTGACGCTTAAAGTAAAGTATGCTGACTTTAGTATTGTTACACGCAGTGTTACTGTAGATTATTACATAACATCGGCACAAGAAATGCTGCGTTTGGCAATGGAGTTAATGACTCGTGTGGATAATATAGAAACCAAGAAAGTGCGTTTGCTTGGATTAACGCTTAAAAATCCTGACATAGAAGAGCATGATCGCCCTAATATGCCAATTCAATTGGAAATAGATTTCAACAATCCATTATATTCCATTGCAGACGAAGAAGAGCCTTTGTAAACAGTGCAAATTGGTTTAACAATTAGCTCTCCATCTTTACAAACTGATCGGGGTGTTTCGCTTCAATGTCATTATATTTTTCTCTGATAATCTTTATATCATCATCAAAGTTTCCTGTTGGATAGAAAGTGTCTAGGAATGATACGGTTTTTGTACCATAATCTAAAGCTACCAATACAATGGGAACATTTGCCTTTGTGGCAATGAAGTAAAATCCTTTTTTCCATTTGCGAGCGCGCTTGCGAGTGCCCTCTGGCGTGATAGCTAGTTGAAATTTATCTCTTTCTTCAAATTCTATAGCTAGCTTATCAGTAATAGAGGTTCTTCTATCTCTATCCACTGGTATACCACCTATACTGTTGAAGAAATGGTTGAATGGGAAGAAAAACCAATCTTTCTTAATAAGAAAATTAGCGGTTCGACCAATAGAAGTATAGGCGAGCTTGCCTATAACAAAGTCCATATTGCTAGTGTGAGGTGCTACAGCAATAACACACTTTGATTCTTCGGGTAGGATTTTTCCTACTTTCCAACCCATTAGTTTGAGTATAAATTTACTTAATATTTTTTTCATTGAGCTATATAGTTGTTTTTTGTCTCTGTACTATGTGTTGTTTAAAACAAATACAATGTTAATATGTTTCTTTTATTTGATAATAAGCGTTTGTGCCATGTTATTCATTGCCATTCAACTCTTCCAATTCAAGAAGAGCTTTCTCCCAATTGGTCATAGTGTTTGTAATAACTTGCTGAATTTCTTCATGTGATTGGTATAGTGTAGGGTCAGCAGCACCTTCGGGTGTAGATAGCTTAGTTTCTATCTTTTCCAACTTTAGCTCCAATTGATGAATATCAGTTTCCAAATCTTCCACTTTTCTTTCAAGGCGACGAATGACTCTGTTTCTCTCTCTCTGTTCCTGATACGAGAGCTTGTTTTCAGAGATGGGTTTCTTGGAGTTATCTTCAACTTTGGTTGCATAATTGGTTGAAAGTTCCAATTGTTGTAAGCTCTCCATGTTTTTTTTCTCAAGAAAATCATATATACCACCCATATGCTCTGAAACTTTGCCACCACCAAACTCATACACTTTTGTAACTAGACCTTCCAAGAAGTCGCGGTCGTGTGACACAATTATTGCGGTGCCATCAAACTCTTGAATGGCTTGTTTAAGTACATCTTTTGACGCTATGTCGAGGTGGTTAGTAGGCTCATCAAGAATGAGTAAGTTTACAGGTTCCAATAGCAGTCGAATCATAGCTAATCTGCTTTTCTCTCCCCCTGATAATACTTTTACGGGCTTTTCAGATGCTTCTCCGCCAAACATAAACGCACCTAAAATTGCAGGTATTTGTGTGCGAATATCACCCGTGGCAACATAATCTATAGTTTCGTATACAGTTAAGTTTTCATTTAGAAGCTGTGCCTGGTTTTGAGCAAAGTATCCAATCTTTACATTATGTCCAAGTTTGAGTTTCCCATCGTAATCAATCTCGTCCATGATGCATTTTACTAAAGTTGATTTTCCTTCTCCGTTTTTACCAACAAAAGCAAGTTTTTCACCACGGTTGATGGTGAATGAAACATCGGAAAAAACAGTGTGATCTCCATACTTCTTCCCAACATGCTCCATGGTTATAGGATAGGAACCTGATCGTGGTGCTGGTGGAAACTTCAAATTCAACTGAGATGTATCTACTTCGTCTACCTCTACACGTTGCAGCTTCTCTAGCTGCTTAATGCGCGATTGTACTTGTATAGCTTTTGAGGCTTGATAACGAAATCTATCAATAAAAGCTTCTATGTCTTCTATCTGTTTTTGTTGATTTTCGTAGGCTCTCATTTGCTGTTGGCGTCGCTCTTTGCGAAGCACTACAAACTCAGAGTAGTTTACTTTATAATCGTATATCTGGCCAAGTGATATTTCAATTGTTCTGTTAGTTACAGCATCTAAAAAAGCCCTGTCGTGAGATACAAGCATAACAGCATTGGCACTTTTGGCAAGAAAAGCCTCGAGCCACTGAATAGACTCTATGTCTAAGTGGTTGGTTGGCTCATCTAGTAGAAGAACATCAGGGGCTTGCATCAGTAGTTTTGCTAGTTCAATACGCATTCTCCATCCTCCACTAAACTCTGTAGTGGGTCTGTCGAAATCGCTTCTTAGAAACCCCAATCCCATTAGTGTTTTTTCAATTTCGGCTTCAAAGTTATTAATGCCACGCATTAATAATTGCTCTTGTAGCACAGCCGACTGGTCGATTAGTTTGAGGTAGTCATCCGATTCAAAGTCGGTTCGTTCTGACATCTCTTGGTGCATAGCATCAAGTTTCTTTTGCATTTTTGTTAGGTGTGCAAAAGCCATGCTAGCCTCATCTATCACGGTTCGAGTATTATCAAGTGTCATCTGCTGAGGTAGATACCCAACACTTATCTCTTTAGGATAAGAAATAATACCCCCTGTAGGTTTTTGCAACCCCGCAATTATTTTTAATAGGGTAGATTTACCTGCACCATTTTTGCCCACAAGTGCTATTCGCTCGTTTTTATTTAAAACAAACGACACTTCGTCAAAGAGAGTGAAACCTCCGAACTCAACATTTAAATTTTCTACTGATACCACGTAATTTTAATTTTATACAAAGAAACTTCTTTCAGATAGATTATAAAAATATTTACTCTTAAAGCTCTCAAAAAATAATTGCTTTAATTACGTAAACCACCACATAATCTATATCTTTGCATGAGTTTTTTTTAAATAGTCTTTACTCTCTAGTATAATAAAAGATTTGGATAGATTGGAAACTAATAACTTGCGTAAAAATAGAGCAAATAAAGCCAAAGTGTTTCTGTTGTTGGTTGGCTTTTTGTTTGGTGTTGGCGTGGTGATAGCTCTGTATCAGACTTCGGTATACTTTTCTACCAATGATTCATGTACTATATGTCATGTGCATCCTCATGCTCATGAAAGCTGGCAGCTCTCTTCTCATGTAAACAATAAAAGTGGTGTTATGACTAATTGTGTTGATTGTCATCTACCACCTCAAAATGACACGTGGAGCCATTATACAGCTAAGCTAAAGTTGGGTGTACGGGATGTTTGGAGTTATTTGACTAAAGACACTGCAGATATTAATTGGGAAATGAAATCTGATTTAGAGTATGCTATCAAATATATTCCCAATGAGTCTTGCAAAGCTTGTCATCAAAACATTTTTCCTGAAGAATTATCAGACGACGGTATTATAGCGCATTTGCATTATGATGAAAATGAGACAAAGCTAAATTTACAGTGTATTAGTTGTCATTTAGATGTGGGGCATTACAACCCCAATTATTCACATTCTCAGATGGTTGGAATTCCTGGATATAGTGAAGCTGGAAAAGTTGCTGACTCCACTTCACTTTATAAAGAGTCGGCAACCGTTACTCTTTTCGTTGATTATACTGAAAAGATACCAGGTACTTCAATATCGTTTAATATGGTAGCTATACCAGGTGGGACTTTTAAGATGGGTAGTGCTAAAAGTGAGCCTTTTCATCGAGCTGACGAAGGTCCTGTTCACAATGTGACTATAAGTCCCTTTTTTATGGCAGAAGTGGAGACTACATGGGAGCAGTACTGGGCGTTTTATGCGAGTACTATGAGTGAAGGGCGCACACCTCCAGAACAAGCTTATACTCAGAATCTTGAAGCAGTGGATGTAGATGGTATTTCAGGTCCAACCCCCCCTTTTGGATTTCCTGATCAAGGATGGGGTGGTGATGATAGACCTGCAATTACTATGACGCATTACGCGGCAGAAGTGTTTTGTTTGTGGTTGTCCAAGAAAACTGGAAAGAATTATCGTTTACCCACCGAAGCTGAATGGGAGTATGCTGCAAGAGGCAAAACAGAGACACCTTATTTTTTTGAGGGTAATCCAATGAAGTTCTCAGATTATGGTTTTTGGAGAAAGCTGTTTCCTGCTAAAACTGACAACATCTCCTCTTATGTGATATATAGAAAAAATAGTTATAATCGTTCTCAACAACCAAGGGTGGTAGAGCCAAATCCCTTTGGTTTAAAAAACACCCTTGGCAATGTAATGGAGTATACAGCAGACCGTTATGATCCAAAAGCTTATGAGAAACGATCTGATGGAGCAATTAACCCCATTGTAATAGAAGGAGATGAATGGGTTATAAGGGGAGGCAATTATGCATCGGATGCTTCAGAGGTTCGTTCAGCAGCACGCAGCTACACTCAACACGATGAATGGATGAAAACTGACCCTCAACAACCTAAAAGTATATGGTGGTATAGCGATTATAAAGGAATTGGATTTAGAGTTGTGTGCGAACCAGATTCGTCTATAATGACAAATTAAACGATGAGCTGAAGGCTCGAATGATTAAAAAGAAGAATAAGATGAGCAATAAATATAAATTAAGTAGAAGGTCATTTCTTAAAACATCCGCTTTAGCCAGTACAATAGGCATAGTTGCTGGTGC
>DUVZ01000138.1 GCA_012840785.1 Bacteroidales bacterium | reverse complement strand
GTTTTTGTAGCTGCTAATACTATAGAGGAAATTCAGTTAATATATAATGAAATCATAGATAAGCTTGAAGGAAGACTTATAGAGCCTCTTGATGTTAAGTCATTGGAGGTGAATAGTTGTGTTACTGATATACTTCCTGCCCTTAGGGTGTTGTTGTCTGATAAAGAGCTTAAGACTCTAAGAGTTAGGAGCAATGGCTTGATTAAATTTTATAGTGAGCAGCCCGAAAATCAAAAAGATATAGTAAAGCCTTTTACTCCTGATGCAATTGTCTATTGCAAATCGAATTATATTTTTCTTAATAGCGACAATGATCTGTTGGAAGAAGCAGAGCAGAAGATTGTTGATTTTACAGAAGAATTTGGTTATCTCCCAAAGGTTATACTTATTAGAGGGATAGGTTTGGTTGCAGTTGGCGATAATGCCAATCAATGCGATATAATATTAGATGTTTTTGAAGATGCAATGAGAATAGCATTTTTGTCAAAATCATTTGGTGGATCACATCCTATGACTGACGAGCAAATAAGATTTATTGATACCTGGGAGGTTGAGAACTACAGAAGAAGCGTTGCGGCAGGCTCGTCTGCTGGTCGTGCAGAGAATAAAACTATCATTATAACAGGTGCAGCACAGGGTTTTGGTGAAGGTATAGGTGAGTGTTTGATAAAGGAGGGCGCCAATATTGTAATTGCCGATCTTAATGAAGTAAAAGGAAATCAAACAGCAGAGTCTTTTAATAAAATATCGAAAAGCAACCAGTCGGTTTTTGTAAAAACTGATGTTTCTGATATAACCAATTTAGAAAATCTAATTTACAAAACGGTGTGCGAATTTGGTGGAGTAGACTGTTTTATAAGTAATGCTGGGGTATTGAGGGCTGGGGGACTAGAAGATATGACTCCTGAGAATTTCGATTTGGTAACCAAAATAAATTATAGTGCCTATTTTTATTGCACAAAAGTGGTGAGCAAGGTGATGAAATTGCAAACAAAATATGGTTCGGACAACTATTATGCTGATATTATTCAGATAAATTCTAAATCGGGACTTGAAGGTAGTAGAGCAAATTTTGCATATGCAGGTGGGAAGTTTGGTGGAATTGGACTCACTCAGTCGTTTGCTTTGGAGCTTGCACCATATAGAATTAAGGTGAACTCGGTGTGTCCGGGTAACTTCTATGAGGGGCCATTATGGAGCGATTCTGAAAACGGACTTTTTGTACAGTACCTGAAAGCCGGAAAAGTGCCGGACGCTAAGTCTATAGAGGATGTGAGAGAGTTTTATCTTTCTAAAGTGCCAATGCGCAAAGGTTGCACTCCATTGGATGTTACAAAAGGTGTTTTGTATCTTATGGAACAAAATGGTGAAACTGGTCAGGCGCTTCCCATTACAGGTGGTCAGGTAATGTTGAAGTAGGACGGTTAAATTAAAATTGATAAAATGAAAACAAAAGCAGTAAGATTATATGGTAAAAAAGATCTCCGATTAGAGGAATTTGAATTACCACAGATAAAAGATAATGAGATTTTAGCTAAGGTTGTTTCAGACTCACTTTGTATGTCTTCTTACAAAGCAGCATCTCAGGGGCCTGAGCATAAACGTATACCCGATGATGTATCGGAAAATCCAATCATGATTGGTCATGAGTTTGCAGGTGAGTTATTGGAGGTAGGTTCTAAATGGGCTCATAAATTTAATGTGGGTGATAAGTTCTCAATTCAACCTGCATTATACTATGAAGATGGTCCTGTTGGCATTTTAAGTGCTCCGGGTTATAGCTATAAATACATTGGTGGCAATGCCACTTATATAGTGATTCCGAATGAGGTAATGGAGCAAGATTGTCTTCTGAAATATGAAGGTGAAGGGTATTACCCCGCATCTCTTGCGGAGCCTCTATCATGTGTAATTGGTGCGATGCATGCAAATTACCACACAACTCCTGGAAGTTATGAGCATAAAATGGAGATTGTAGATGGTGGGAAAATGGCAATTTTGGCTGGTGTAGGGCCAATGGGATTGGCTGCTATTAACTATGTGCTTCACAGAGAAGAACGCAAGCCTTCACTTTTGGTTGTTACTGATGTAGATCAGGAGAGACTTGATAGAGCTGCTTCCATATATACTGCAGAATTTGCTGCTTCACGAGAAATAGATTTACATTATATAAATACTGGTAATGTTGATAACCCGGTTGAATTATTAAGAGATAAGACTGGTGGTTCGGGTTATGATGATGTGTTTGTTTTTGCACCTGTAAAATCTGTAGTTGAGCAAGGTGATGCGATACTGGGGTTTGATGGATGTCTTAACTTCTTTGCTGGACCAAATGATACTAATTTTAGTGCTAATCTCAATTTCTACAATGTTCATTATGCATATACACATATTGTGGGTACTAGTGGTGGTAATAATGATGATATGGTTGAAGCATTAGATATTATGAGTAAAGGTCTTGACCCCGCAGGGTTAGTTACGCATATAGGTGGGTTGGATGCAGTTATAGACGCAACTATTAACCTCCCAAATATCCCTGGAGGTAAAAAGCTAATATATACACATATTGAGATGCCGCTGACCTCGATTACTGATTTTGCAAAACTTGGTGCGGAAGATAAGTTTTATAAAGAACTGGCAGAAATATGCTCTAAGCATAATGGTTTATGGAGCGTAGAGGCTGAAGCGTACTTACTTGATAATTATGGTGTTTGATTTTAATTAATTATATATATGAAACAATTAGATGTGAGTTTGATGCATCCGGTAGAACAAATTAAAGTTATTATCGGAAGGATATATAAAAGTGGCATGACCACCACTTCAGGGGGAAATGTGTCAATTAGAGATAAAAATGGAGACATTTGGATAACACCTTCGGGAGTTGATAAGGGATTACTTACTGAGAATGATATTATGCAGATAAAAAAAGATGGAACTGTAATTGGCATGCATAAGCCTTCTTCTGAACTCCCTTTTCATAAAGCAATTTATGATTCCAGACCAGAACTAACGGCCATTATTCATGCTCACCCACCTGCTCTTGTAGCTTTTAGTATCGCGGGTATGGTGCCAGACACAAAAATTGTTCCACAAGCATACAATATTTGTGGAGATATTGGTTTTGCTCCTTATGGTACTCCAGGTAGTGAAGATTTGGGTGAGAAAATTGCTAATGAATTTACTGACAAACGATACAAGGCTATTATAATGGAAAATCATGGCGTTGTATTAGGAGGTTCAAATATGATGGATGCATATCAACGTTTTGAAACTCTTGAGTTTTGCTGTCGTACAATAATTAATGCAAAAAGGCTTGGAAGCGTAAATTATTTATCAGACGAGCAAGTTTCTCAATACGTTAATCATTTACCATCTAATATTTCTCACTTCATGGATATTGATCATCCATCTGAAGAAAGGGCTATAAGAACTGAAATGGTGAATATTATACGTAGAGCATGTGATCAGGGATTAATGATTTCTACATATGGAACGGTATCTGCTAGATGGAAAGAAAATGATTTTCTGATTACTCCTAGCAATATTGCCAGATGGGATATTGTACCGGGTGATTTAGTGCAAATAAAAAACGGTATGGCAGAGGCAGGAAAGACACCTAGTCGCTCCGTTGCACTTCATCAGCGCATTTATCAGTTAAACCCCCAGATTAATTCAATTGTATGTACTCAACCCGTTAATCTAATGGCACATGCAGTTAGTGGCAGTAAGTTTGATGTTAGAACTATACCTGAGAGCTGGATATTCTTACAAGACGTGCCTTCAATACCGTTTGGTTTGATTTATAATGATGTTGATAGTGTGGCTAAGATGTTTCAAAAAAATAGGGTTATACTAGTAGAGAATGACAGTGTATTCGTTACCGGTGACAAGCTTTTAAATACATTTGATTATTTGGAGGTTGCAGAGTTCTCGGCCAATTCATTGGTTATGGCTGCTACAATTGGAACATTGCAACCAATTGGAGATGAAGATATAGAAGATTTAAGGATTGCATTTAATGTAAAATAATAAGAAGGGAGATTGTTAATTAGTAAACATGTTTAACAACATATAGAATTTTTTCTAAATTAAATT
>DUVZ01000137.1 GCA_012840785.1 Bacteroidales bacterium | reverse complement strand
CTCAAATCCTTATTAAGTTGATTAATTGTTTGCATATCCTGGTCAGTAAGTTCGAAGTCGAAGATGCTGATATTCTCTAGCTGTCTCACAGGGTTTGATGATTTAGGAATCACAATCAATCCACGTTGAATATTCCAACGCAACACTACTTGTGCAGCCGTTTTGGAGTACTTATCGCCTATCTCTTTAAGCGATTGTTCTTCAAGCAGGTTGTTTTTATTGGCACACAAGGGGCTCCACGACTCAATTTTGATGTTGTGTTGTGCAGCAAAATCCAACATGGGTTGTTGCCTCATATAGGGGTGCAACTCTATTTGATTGACAGCTGGCACAAGCGATTTGAGGTTAAGTATCTCTTGCAGATGGTTTTGTTGATAGTTGCTCACTCCCACTGCGCGTGCTTTGCCTGTTTGGTATATTTTTTCCATCTGGTTCCACACCGAAATATATTTATCTTTAATGGGCCAATGCACCAAGTAGAGGTCAACATAGTCCAATCCTAATGTTTGCAGGCTTGTTTCGAATGCTTTTTGAGCATTGTCATTGGCAATATCGTCGTTCCACAGTTTTGTGGTAACAAACAGTTCTTCGCGACTGACGCCACTCTCTCGAATGGCACGACCAATGGGTTTTTCGTTTTCGTAAATCATGGCTGTGTCGATATGACGGTAGCCCAAATCAATTGCTTTGCGTACTGACTTGTAAGCCTCTTTGTCGTCGTCCATGCGGTAAACGCCTAGTCCCAATGCGGGTATCTCTATGTTGTTGTTTAGTTTTCTGAAATCCATATTATTCTTTGTTTTATCTGTATTATTCAACATATACTATATAGATAGAACAAGGAAAATGGGAAATAGTTGTATTGGAATTAGTGACGGGTAATACGTAATCAGCAATGCCTAACAGATGCATAAATCTAAAAGATTATAGAGGGCATTGCGGCTAGAGCCCGCATTGACCATAAGAATGAAGAATGAAGAACTCGGTGTTATTTGAAGCTTGGTGCTGCTATTTGTTTAGTGCACAATGCAAAAGATTATAGAGGACATTACGGCTCCAAGTCTGCATTGACCATTGATTGTAGTAATGCGTAATCGGTAACGCGTTAATAGTGCGCAGTGTGACAAGCACAGCCAAGGCTGACTGCTGAAAGCTGTAGGCTGTAAGCTCTTAGCAATGCCATTAAGAACCACTAATATTCTGATCACTCCCCATTAACAATTAATAATTAATAACTAACCCCTACCTACTCCCCATTAGTTGCATGCTCCCTATCATACCCCTTCAGCTTCTTCATCACAATGGCTTTGTCTTTAGTAATTTGAGCAATAAGCGGAGTAACACCAGCAAACTTAATATCGGGACGAACGAATGCTACAAATTCTACGGAAATGATTTTGTGATAAAGATCTTCGTCAAAGTCGAAGATGTTGACTTCGACACTAGTTTGAGAATCATCGTCAAATGTGGGACGACTGCCAATGTAGAGCATACCATTGTAGGTGCGCTCTTCGATATGCACCCTCACAGCATATACTCCATCAACAGGAATAATTTTGTATCGCTCTCCAAGCTTGATATTGGCTGTGGGAAAGCCAATGCGACGACCCATTTTGTAGCCCTCGATAACACTACCAGTAATGGTGTAATTGTATGACAGAAAAGTGTTTGACAGCGATATATCGCCTTGAGAAAGCAGGTATCTTATTTGTGATGAGCTTACAGTTTCTTTGCCAAATGTGTAGGGAGTGGCTTGAATAACATGGATGCCAACTTCCTCACCATAAATTTTATAATAGTCGAAACCCTCTGCACGGTTTTTACCAAAACGGTGATCGTAGCCAACAAAGAGGGTGTGGATATTGAGTTTGCCTTTTAGCACCTGTTGGATAAACTCTTTGGCTGTAAGTTGAGAAATTTTGCGTGTGAAATCGAGTACTATGGTATTGTCAATTTTGGTTGTACCCAGTTGTTCTATCTTTTCGTCGTAATCGCACAGTAGAGGGGGTTGATAGTTTTTGTCTAACACTTTGCGTGGATGCACCGGGAATGTAATTACTGCAGACTGTCGCCCCAAGCGCTGAGCCTCTGCTGCAACTTGATTGATTAGGTGGCGATGGCCTAGATGAACTCCATCGAAGAAACCCATTGTGGCAACCATGCCCGGGTGTGGTGTATTGTTGTTTAAATCTATTATTTTCAAAACTTACAATTTAAAATAGTTGCTATGCTACTATATAGTGCATAAATTTAAAAAAGTGAATATCGATTGTTTCTACAAATCTACTCATAATAGCGCTCAAAAACTGCCTATTTTGGTAGAAGCAACTAAACAAACGCCACTCCCCTCTTTTTGTTGCAAATATCGCAGTTAATTCTTAAATTATCAATATCTTTGCGTAATATATACTCTCAAACGCGAGTATAATTGGCTGAAACAAAAAAGAGTATCAAAAAAAACTACTTTTAATGGCACTGAAAATAGTAATAGCTATTTAATCGGTGTAGCAGAAAACTGTCAAAAAAGCTAAGATAGTTGAAGGTTGAGAGTAACAATTTGGGCTATATTGGTTGACAATACTACATTTGGCACTCTTTTTGCACCATCTAATTTATGAAGGATAGATTTTTACATCTATATTTACAAATACCCAACAGGGGTATAAGCTACTGAATGTGACAATAAAAGACATTAGTAGCATATTATTATTTTAAAAACTTACGAATGAAAGAAAAGAAACAGTTACTCGATAACATAATTAGCGGAATACAAGAGAAGAAAGGTAAAAACATAACCACTGTCGACTTGAAGGATATACCAGGGGTAATATGCGATTACTTTGTGATTTGCGAAGGCAACACACCCACACAGGTTGCTGCAGTGGCGCAGTCTGTGGAGCATGTTGTGAAAACAAACACACAGGAGAGCCCCATTAGAGTGCAGGGGCATCAATTGGCAGAATGGATTGCTATTGACTATGGCAATATAATGGTGCATATTTTTGTGCCCGCAATGAGAAGTTTTTACAACATCGACAACCTGTGGTCTGACGCCAAAATAGAGACAATACCCAACGAAGAATAAAAAACTTATTTAACGCAGATTTGTTACACTATAGGACAAATTACAATTTACAGCATCTCAATTAAGAAGAATGGATAAGAAAAATCTGAACAAGAAAAAATTTAGCCCAAAGTTGGGTAATAAAAATAATAAACCTCCTTTTAATCCCTATTGGATTTACACCATAATAATATTAGGGCTTCTGGGCATGTTCTTTTTTGGCGGGGATCTCTCGGTAAAAGAGGTTACATGGTCTCAGTTCCAAGAGTATGTAAACGAAAATAGAGTAGAAAAGGTAGTTGTTTATACCAAAAAAGAAACAGCAAAGGCACTTGTGCGAGAAGGCTCGGTGAATCATATTTTTAAAGAAAATGCTGATAAGATAAAAACCAATCCTAGTATTGTAGTTACAATTCCGTCTGCGGACAAAGCAGCTGAATTTCTCGACAAGATGAAAGAGGAAAGGGGCTATGATATTGAAACATCGTTTGACTCCTCATCAGAGCTTAGTAGTATATTAATTGGTTTTCTACCTTTTATATTACTTATAGCTATTTGGGTGTTCTTCATTCGCCGTATGTCTAAAGGTGCTGGTGGTGGAGGTGCAGGTGGTGTGTTTAATGTAGGAAAATCGAAAGCACAGCTTTTTGATAGAGACTCTGCCATTAAAATTACATTTAAAGATGTAGCGGGTTTGTCGGAAGCTAAACAAGAGGTGCAAGAGGTGGTTGAGTTTTTGAAACAACCAAAAAGATATACCAATTTGGGTGGAAAAATACCTAAAGGGGCACTGCTTGTAGGTCCTCCAGGAACGGGTAAAACATTGTTGGCAAAAGCTGTTGCAGGTGAAGCCGATGTTCCATTTTTCTCTATCTCGGGGTCAGACTTTGTGGAGATGTTTGTGGGTGTGGGTGCATCTCGTGTGCGAGACCTATTTAAACAAGCAAAGGAGAAGGCTCCAAGCATTATATTTATTGATGAGATTGACGCTGTGGGGCGTGCACGTGGCAAAAATGTGAATATGGGCTCGAACGATGAGCGTGAAAATACACTGAATCAACTCCTGACCGAGATGGACGGTTTTGGTTCAAATAGTGGTGTTATTATATTAGCAGCTACCAACCGTGCCGACATTCTTGACAAAGCGCTGCTAAGAGCAGGACGTTTTGACAGACAGATACATGTCGACCTGCCAGACCTAAACGATAGAAGAGAGATTTTTAAAGTACACTTGCGTCCAATTAAGATAGACGATTCGGTTGATTTGGATTTCTTGGCTCGTCAAACCCCAGGTTTCTCGGGTGCAGATATTGCAAACGTATGTAACGAGGCTGCACTGATAGCAGCACGTGAAAAGAAATCTTTTGTTCAGAGTATCGATTTTATGAATGCTGTGGACAGGATTGTATGTGGACTAGAGAAGAAAAATAAGATAATTACGGTAGAGGAGAAAAAGGCTATAGCTATACATGAGGCTGGACACGCAACATTGAGCTGGATGCTAGAGCATGCCAACCCGCTTGTGAAGGTTACTATAATTCCACGAGGAAAAGCATTGGGAGCTGCATGGTATCTGCCCGAGGAGCGACAGATTACTACTAAGAACCAAATGTTAGATGAGATGTGTGCCATATTGGGTGGACGTGCTGCCGAAGAGGTGTTTCTGGGTGAGATATCGACGGGGGCAATGAACGACTTGGAGCGTGTGACAAAACAGGCAAATGCAATGGTTAGCTATTTGGGTATGAGCGATAAGCTACCCAACCTATCCTACTACGATAGCGGTGGACAGGAGTGGAACTTCTCTAAACCTTATAGTGAAGAGACTGCCAAGGTGATTGATTCTGAAGTGAAAAAACTTATTGCTGAACAATATGCAAGGGCTAAAGAGATATTGAGAGAGAATGCTGAGGGGCATGGCAAACTTTCTAAGTTGCTTATAGAGAAAGAGATTATCTATGCAAACGACTTGGAGAAGATATTTGGCAAACGCAAATGGGTGTCTCGCACACAAGAATTGCTAAGACAAGACCAAGAAGCTATTCAAGCAGCCGATGCGCTACAAGGCTCATCTTTTACTAAACCTAAAGATAAAGGTGAGATATTTATACACGAAAGTGATAATGATGGGGAAAAGGAGGACAATACAGATGCCTCTAATAAAACAGACGATACTGTAGAGAACAACCATAATAAAGAAAACCCTCAAGCAAATTCTAAAGAGGAGTAGAAAAGATAGTGTTTATATAAAAAAGTAATAGTATAAAAAGCCGCTGTTTAGTTGTAAACAGTGGCTTTTTGCTATTCTATTTATGCGTTATAAACAGTTTCTATGACTCTTTTTCGAACTTTATTGTTTAAGGTGTGTTATATATGGTAGTAATCGATCGATAAATTGCTCAAAAAACAAACAGATGAAAGTACTACATTACCTACTTATTGGAATAGTGTCGTTGGGAACTATTTCTTGCACATCACCCAATGCAGAAAACGAAGAAGATACTAATGAACTTATTACTAACACAAAAAATATTGAAACTATGAAAT
The DNA here is from genome assembly GCA_012840785.1 of Bacteroidales bacterium. GTDB lineage: Bacteria > Bacteroidota > Bacteroidia > Bacteroidales > Dysgonomonadaceae > UBA2632. The sequence goes on along the minus strand of DUVZ01000137.1, from coordinate 1,190 downwards.
TTGAAAAAGTAGCTTTACCTTACGCAACAGATGCGTTAGCACCAGTAATTGGAAAAGAAACAATGGAACTACACTATGGTAAACACCATCAAGCGTATGTTGATAATTTAAATAAACTAATTGTAGGTACAGAATTTGAAAATGCAGATTTAGAAACTATCGTTAAAAAGAGCGATGGCGCAATCTTTAATAATGCAGGACAAACATTGAACCACAATATCTATTTTACATCATTTAGCCCTAATGGCGGTGGAGAACCACAAGGTAAATTAGCTGAAGCTATTGATTCTAAATTTGGATCGTTTGAGAAATTTAAAGAAGAATTTGTTGCAGCTGGTTTAGGTGTATTTGGTTCGGGATGGGTATGGTTGGCTAAAGATGATAAAGGCAACCTATCTATTGAAAAAGAGCCTAATGCAGGTAATCCATTGACAAAAGGATTGACTCCAATTTTAGGACTTGATGTATGGGAGCACTCATATTACCTAGATTACCAAAACCGTAGAGCAGACCACTTGAAAGAGGTTTGGAAAATTTTGGATTGGGAAGTTATTAGCAAACGCTACTAATAAACTAGCAACTATTTAATCTAATCCTTTAAGGGGATTGGAAAACAGATAAGTAAAAAGGAGAAGCTTTGAATAAAGTTTCTCCTTTTTCTGTTTTTATGCAGCTTAAAACTAACAGCGGTCAGCACTGTTCACTATTCACTATTATCTAGTCATCCAACATAATCCCCGATAGCATACGCCCCGAAACAATTGATTGTCGACGGGCCGAGAAAAAAAACTCTTCCTCATCGAAAGTACACAGTGTGGATGTTTCGATTTGTTGTGGATCGACACCCAGTCGAACCAACTCATTACGAGACAAGTGTTTCAAATCGATATGCCACTTGTTTGTCTGTTGGTTTATAAAGGTAACTGAAGATAAATTGAAACCAGCTTTATTGAACTCGGCAATCAGCTCATCGCCCACTTCGTAGTTTTTCTGAGAGATAGAGGGTCCAATAGCCGCTACAATATGAGTTGGATTGGTGTTGTAGACTGTTCTCATTTTAGTGATAGTATTCTCTATAATACCACCAACCAAACTTTTCCAACCTGCATGGATAGCTGCAACAATCTGTTTCTCTTTATCGTATAGTAAAACAGGGACGCAGTCGGCAGTGGTGGCGCATAGAAAAATAT
>DUVZ01000136.1 GCA_012840785.1 Bacteroidales bacterium | reverse complement strand
AGACAATTCAGTATTACACTTAAAGTTGTCAGGTCAAATAAATGAGCGAGTGTCTGAAGCAGACCCGTTAACAGAACTCTTGAGTTCGAGTGTTCCTACACCAATGGGGCTTAATGATATTACAAATAGCATTAGAAAAGCAAAAGACAACGATAAAATACGTGGTATCTATATCGATGCTCGTATGCTTGCAGCATCAACAGCTTCGCTTGCCGAAATAAGAGGCGAATTGGCAAAGTTTAAAGAGTCGGGAAAATTTATTGTATCATATTCCGATACATATACCCAAGGTGCATACTATATAGCATCTATAGCCGATAAGGTTGTAATAAATCCAGAAGGTATGCTCGATCTTCATGGCATGTCGTCTATGCCAATGTTTTACAAAGATGCTTTAGATAAGCTTGGCATAGAAGTTCAAGTTTTTAAAGTGGGTACATATAAGTCGGCAGTGGAGCCTTTTATATTAACCAGTATGAGCGATTCCAACCGCGAACAAGTATCTTCTTATCTTACAGATATGTGGAATTCGATAGGTGCTGATATTGCACAATCTCGCAACATCGATTTAGATAGCTTTAATGCTGTTGTAAATACCATGCCAATGATGCAGGATACTGATTATCTATTGCAATCAAATTTGGTAGATACTTTACTATACGAGAGTGAAATGAAAGATTATCTTCGTTCGTTATTGGATATTGAGGAGGATGATAAAATTCCATCTGCTTCTGTAATTGATATGAAATCGGTGAAACCAACCAAAACAAAGTCTTCTAAAAATCAAATCGGATTGCTGTATGCAGTTGGAGAGATTACTTCTGGTACAGGTTCAAGCAATATACAAGATAAGTATTTGGTAAACGAAATTGATAAGCTTCGTAAAAACAAAGATATCAAAGCTGTTGTTTTACGTGTTAGCTCGCCAGGTGGTAGTGCATTTGCATCAGAACAAATATGGAAAGCTATTGCTGACTTGAAAGAGGAGAAGCCTGTAGTGGTATCGATGGGCGATGTTGCTGCATCGGGTGGATATTATATTGCATGTAATGCTGATAAAATTGTTGCTCAACCAACAACTATTACTGGATCGATTGGAATATTTGGTATGTTCCCCAACTTGAAGAAAACAGCAGATAAGGTAGGTCTTAGTGTAGATGTTGTGAAAACACATGAGTTTGCCGACTTTGGAAACTTTGCTAGACCAATGAGAGATAATGAAAAGGAACTACTACAATCTCATGTAGAGCGTGGCTACGAATTGTTCTTAACTCGTTGTTCTGATGGCAGAAATATACCTAAGGAGACATTAGCATTGTATGCCGAGGGTCGTGTTTGGACAGGAAACCAAGCAAAAGAGATAGGTTTGGTTGACGAGCTTGGCGATTTGAGAACTGCTATTGATATAGCTGCTGGTTTGGCAGAAATAGAAGACGACTACCTTGTGTATGAATTCCCCAAAATGCGAACCTTTATTGAAGAACTGCTTGATAAAAAACAAAATGATATTGCTGCAGAGACAATAAAAGAGTACTTGGGTAACCATTACAACGTGTTTATGCTTGTGAAGGATATAAAAGAACAAGACTATGTACAAGCTCGTTTGCCTTATAACTTTAATATAAACTAGTTGCTATT
>DUVZ01000013.1 GCA_012840785.1 Bacteroidales bacterium | reverse complement strand
TGCAAATTTACACAAAGTGAACGAATAAAACCACATCTGCTTTAAAAACAGATACCATGCACTATATCTTTAGTTATTTTTTGCAATTAAAAAAGAAAGTTATATATTTGAAGATATAAATTTATGTGCTGTGAACTACCCTGAACAACTGCTTCATTATATTTGGAAATATAAACTATTTACCAATAAATCCTTCATCTCATCACATGGAGAAGAGGTTGAAATTATAGACACTGGAATACTAAATAGTAATGCAGGTCCCGACTTTTTCAATTCGAAAATAAAGATAGGAAATAAAACATGGGCTGGCAACATTGAGATACACAAATCGTCGTCAGATTGGAATAGACACAAACACAATACAGACTCAGCATACAACTCGGTTATATTACATGTAGTAGAAAACTTAGATTGCGACGTATACACAGAAAACAAACGGAAAATACCACAAGTGGTAATTGAGATACCAGATAAAGTAACTAATAACTATAGAGAGCTTCTCACATCAAACCTTAGCATACCATGCACCAACAAGTTGAGGGATATACCTAAAATTCATGTAAACAATTGGCTATACACGCTGCTTATAGAAAGGTTGGAGCGAAAAACCAATGATATATATACGCTACTAGATAAATTCAACAACTCATGGGACGAAACATTTTATGTGCTTCTATCTAGAAACTTTGGATTTGGTTTAAACTCAGAGGTTTTTCAACGTCTAGCATTAAGCCTGCCCTATTTCTATATTCAAAAACATAGCGACAACATTTTTCAAGTAGAAGCGCTTCTATTTGGACAAGCAGGACTTCTTGAAAACGACACCATACTAGACGACTATTTCCTTCAGTTAAAGAATGAGTATAATTTTCTAAGAAAAAAGTACACACTCGAAAACTTAGATGGATTCTTATTCAAATCGCTACGAGTTCGTCCACAAGGATTTCCACAAGTGCGTATTGCTCAACTAGCTGCAGTACTGCAACAATCGAAAAGAATATTCTCTCATATTTTAGAAAAGGAAGACACCAACTTGCTGCGTCTATTTTTCCACATCAATGCATCGGACTATTGGCAAACCCATTACACCTTTGAGAAAACATCTAGAAAGAGTACAAAGTTTCTGGGAGACTCTTCCATCAACACAATTCTTATAAATACAGTTGCGCCAATTCTTTTCGCTTATGGTAAAAAGAACAATATTGAAAAACACTGTGTGCGAGCATTAGAAATTATGGAAGAGCTAAAGCCCGAAAAGAACAGCATCATCACTGAATTTAAGAAGCATGGCATAACTCCCCTCAATGCAGGTGATTCACAAGCACTTATACAATTGCGAAAAGAATATTGCGACCATCGCAAATGCTTGTTCTGCAAGATTGGCTATCAAATACTTTCAGAAAAGCCAACAAGAGTTTAAACTAAGATAAAAAACAGAGCTTTTACTAATTTTTGTCTTCCATTTGTGATAATACTCTTCAAAACATTGTATTTTTGCAGGATAATCAAATATTGAATTCATTTATTTCGTATTTCAACCATGTGTTTAAGCAGAAAAATTATCTAT
>DUVZ01000135.1 GCA_012840785.1 Bacteroidales bacterium | reverse complement strand
CAGCACTTAGAGCAGGGGGTATGTTCAATGGTTCGGCATATTGTGCATAGCCGGTGGTTTGTACTATTAATAGTAGCAAGAGTATATAGGGCAGGGGGTGTAGTTTTTGTTTCATGGTGCGAAGATAATATTTTAATTGTCAACTGTCAATTGTCCATTTTCAATTGTCAATTGATTGATGAACTCTTAAATAATCTTAACTAGTGAAAGAAACATAGTACTTTGTATTGCATAATAGCGAGTGTTGTCTATTTTTGTGGTGTAAATAGATAATATACAACCAATGAAAGTCGAAAATATACAAAGTCAGATGCGGAAAGGGGTGCTAGAATATTGCATTCTTTCGATTATTAAAAAGGGTGAGGTATATCCTGGAGATATTATGGAGGAGGTGAAAAATGCGGGGTTGCACCTTTTTGAAGGTACGCTCTATCCTCTTCTTAATAGGTTGAAAAATGCGGATATACTAAGTTATAGATGGGTGGAAAGTACGGAGGGACCTCCTCGTAAATATTTTTCGCTTACCGAAAAGGGGGCAGAATTTTATGCCTTATTGGAATCTACCTGGAACGAGCTGAGTGCTAGTGTGGATATATTGACAAGCAAGAATAGTGAACAAGAGAGTGACGAGGTGAAGGATGAGAGCGCTTCGACAGATTTATAAATAATATCAACAGACAAAAGAGATGAAAAAGACAATTAACATCAATTTTCAAGGTCAATTGATAACTATTGAAGAGACAGCCTACCATTTGTTGAATCAATATATAGAGAGCTTGAAGGGATACTTTGGCAGAGAGGCTGAGGGGAATGAGATAGTGAACGATATTGAGAACCGTATTGCTGAGCTGTTTGGCAATAGATTGAAGCATGGTATATCGTGTATTACGGACGATGATGTGACATCTATTATAGAAACTATAGGGAGGGTAGAGGATTTTGACTCGGATTTTGCCATTCTTGGTGAAGAGACTGAGGTGCCTCCTGCGCTACCGAAGGGCGAGGAGAGGGCAACGCCGCCGCCTGTAGAGGAACAAGAGAGGCGGAAGCTTTATAGGAAAGCTAACGATAAAATATTGGGTGGGGTGTGTAGTGGGTTGGCTCATTATTTGAGGGTCGATCCGGTGTTTGTACGCCTTGCTTTTGTTTTGCTATCGAGTCTTTTCTTTTGGGTATATATTATTATGTGGATTGTAGTGCCAAAGAAGGTGTTGCCCAATAATGTGAGCAAGCGTTTGTATCGTGATCCAAATAATAGGTTTATTGGTGGTGTTGCTAGTGGTATTGCTGCTTATTTTAGGATAGATGTATGGATTCCACGTCTGATATTTTTGCTGCCAATCATGTTTAATGTGTTTGGCTTGACAAGGTATTCTTTCTCTTTTTCGGGTTATAGTATGATAAATCTTTCTTTTGTAACTGTCTATATTATTTTGTGGATTATTGTGCCAAAGGCGGTAACTGTGAAGCAAAAGCTTGAAATGATGGGCGAAGAGGAGTATTTGCGAACGATACGTGAGAGGGTGAGCAATATGGCACAAACAACAAGAAGTAGTAGGGCTGATGCAGCCGATGCAAGTGTTGGGGATGTGGCAAATGTAGTGGCTGGTGACACGCCGCCACCGCCACCTCCTCCATACACAGGAGCGCCACACACACCCTATACGATGGAGGGACCACAAAGGTCGGGTTGTTTAACTTTGCTGATAGGGCTATTGAAGGTGACTTTCTTTGGTATTGTGGGTTTGGTTGCTGCTGGTTTTATGATTTCGCTGTTTGCGCTAATTTTTACTGGAACTAAGTTGATACCGTTGCAATCGTTGTTTTTGAATGCTGGGATGGAGCAAACTTTGTTGTGGGTGTCTATTAT
>DUVZ01000134.1 GCA_012840785.1 Bacteroidales bacterium | reverse complement strand
TTTCAATTGATGGTCCACAAGATTTTCACGACGAGTATAGAAGAAATAAAATGGGTGCCCCATCGTATCACAAAGTGATGCAGGGCATTAAATTGCTGAAGAAGCATGGAGTACAGTACAACTGTATGGCTGTTGTGAACGACTACAATGCCGACTACCCATTGGAGTTTTATAATTTCTTCAAGGAGATTGGATGCGAGTTCTTGCAGTTTGCACCTATTGTGGAGCGATTGAAGGATGACAAAGAGGCTCTCACCTCACTTGCTAGTGCAAAAGACAAACAAGCAGAGTTGGCACCCTTTAGCGTATCACCCAAACAGTGGGGCAACTTCTTGTGCACCATATTTGATGAGTGGGTGCGCAAGGATGTGGGCAAGATGTATATACAACTTTTCGACTCTACTCTTGCCAATTGGGTAGGAGAACAGCCAGGAGTATGCACCATGGCAAAGACCTGTGGACACGCAGGAGTGATGGAGTTTAATGGAGATGTTTACTCGTGCGATCATTTTGTGTTTCCAGAATACAAGCTTGGCAATATCTACAATGAGCCACTTGCATCGATGATGTATTCTGACAAACAGCTGAAATTTGGTGCAGACAAATTTGATAAACTTCCAAAGCAATGCAAAGAGTGCGATGTGTTGTTTGCCTGTAATGGTGAGTGCCCTAAAAACAGATTTACATTTGATAAATATGGCGAGTATGGATTGAACTATTTATGTGAGGGCTTTTATCAGTTTTTCAATCATGTAGCTCCCTATATGGATTTTATGAAAAAGGAGTTGCTGGCAGAACGTCCACCGGCTAATGTGATGAATTGGGTGGATTGATAATATTGATCTTCACTAATTATTTTTTGTTTCCTCTTAGATTGTTGCAAGGATTGAAGTTCAGTTACAATGAGCCTATCAAATACCTGACTCATTACTATCAAAAACACGATACAAACTTCAGTTAATATAGAAGTATATTAAAAAATAAAAAAGTGTCTGATAGTTTTTCTATAAAACTAGTCAGACACTTTTATTCGATATTTAGATAGTTGTTAGCATTGCAACTACCAACTATTTTTATTTACTGCTTCAACAGGGCATTATCTATAGCCTCTTTTGTTAGCTTTTTGGTACACAAGAACCAATCGTAACAGGTTATACCCTCTTCTTTACCTTCCATTCTATCTTTGGCTACTCCGCATGATCCTGCTGGAGGAACAATTACGTCGTCGCCTGGACGCCAGTCAGCTGGTGTAGCTACACCAAACTCTTCTGCTGTTTGCAAGGCAATAAGAGCGCGCTTTATCTCATCGAAGTTGCGACCCAATGATTGTGGGTAATAAATAATAGCTTTAATAATTCCTTCGGGATTGATGAAGAATACTGCTCTCACAGCTTGAGTTTCGCTCTCTTCAGGTTGAACCATACCATATTTTTTGGCAACGTTCATGCTAATATCTTCAATTAAAGGAAATTTCACCTCAACATTTTTCATTCCTTTAAATTCGATCTTCTCTTGAATAGTTCTCAACCATGCAATATGGCTAAACAATCCATCGATTGAGATTCCAACCAACTTACAGTTCAAAGCATTAAACTCATCTTCCATAACTGCAAACTGCATAAACTCTGTAGTGCATACAGGAGTAAAGTCGGCAGGATGACTAAATAAGATAACCCACTCACCAGCATAATCGCTTGGAAAATTGATATCGCCTTGTGTTGTTTTTGCTTTAAAAGCAGGAGCTTTAGATCCTATAAAGGGCATTAAGTTTACCTCTTTGTTTTCTTGATTTAATTCCATCTGTATAAGTTTTTAATTGTTTATTAATTGATATAATTTGACTCACTTCAAAGATAATAAAAAAGTATTAGTCGTAAATTAAAAAAAAGAAAAACTATAATAGTATTAAGCAGAAAAAAGCTAAATCAGCAATACTGATTTAGCTTTTTTCTGCTTAATTTTATCAATTACCTTTCGGTAAGATGCTAGTTATCTCCTTTACGTGCGGAGTAACTTATCTTAAGAGCATAAGCTCTTCTTAAAGCCTGCTTTACGTCTGTTACATAACGCATATGAGTATCTTCGTCTGCTTTAATAGACACTGTCATAAATTGTTGATCTGCTTCACTAAGCATATTTCTTTCTGATCCAATATAATCGTGTATATCTTCTACTTCTGCAAACTTGTCATTCAGTTGCATAAATGTTCCAGTACCAAATTTCGAATCTACTGGTTGACCCATATAAATATAGGTAATCAAAGATTTCTTTTCTAGTTTCTGTACTTCTGATGCCTCAGGAACTTTAAACCTAACCATCAAAGTAACTTCTCTCATGGTAGTTGTAACCATAAAGAAGAACAGAATTGCAAAAATCATGTCAGGTAAAGAAGAGGTATTTAATGCTGGCATCTCACGTCCGCCCGATTTATTAAATTTTCCCATTATTTATTTCCTCCATAACTTTTGGGTTCTGCCTCAGAAATTTTCTGTGGATAAACCTTTCTAATTAATTCTTGTTCGTCTAATGAAAGCTCTTCGTACGGTCTATTAAAATACCTTCTTGATGCTTCATCCCTTAATTCGTTATAAGCTCTTACCAATTCGTTTTGAACTGCTAAATAAGTTTTATAACTAGTAGTATTGTCATTTTGAAGAGATATTACATGGTCTTTAGTAACACGTAATTTGCCAATAGGAGCGTCAAACTCCACTTCAAAAAGTTCTGGCATATCTTCATTATTGTTTGCATTAATGACAAACTCTTTCACCTTATCTTTTAAACTTTGTTTTCCTGTCTTACCTTGGAGTTGCCTTAGATTATCATAGTGTGTATCTCCAACCATTGTTTGGTCTAATGAGTTTACTAACACTACCAAAAGATTACGCTTTTGTATCTTCATCTCAGTGAGATTAAGTTCATCTTGAGGTGGTGGTGGAAGCTGTCTTGCCAAACCACTATCGGTATCCATTGAAGAGGTAACAAGGAAAAAGATAAGTAAAAGGAAAGCAATATCAGCAGTTGAGCTGGTATTTACATCAGGTACCTTTCTTGTCTTTTTAGCCATATTATAGTTCTGTTTTACTGGAAATTTTAATTATTTCCGTTTACCTATTCTTTTGATTAGAGGACTTAATAACATTGACAATATAACTAGACCCATCAAGATATAAACTGAATAAATCCACATATCTGTCATTTTTAATCTAGCTGTCACATTATCGGGTCCCTCGTATCCAAGGATATTTAATTGTGTTCCGTCTCCAATAGAGTAAGCAATTATCAATAAAACAGCAAAAATAACGAGCATAACTAATGAGTTAAGTGCTTTTTTTCTGTTATTGATAAAGTTATTGACAAATCCAACTATCGAGAAGACAAACACTGCAAGTACTGTTATTCCTAACAATGCATATATCCAATAAAGTAGTCCGTTTGTGAAATTAGGCTCGGGTAATCCGACTAATTCCGAGAATTGATTTTCGGGAAGAACACTACCTCCAAAGAAGAACGCTGCAAGAAGAGCAAGCGTTACAGCTGTCAAGGCATATAATGTCCAACGCGAAATTCTTGATATTTTTGTTACTGCCATTGGGTTGTTTAGTTTTTAGATTTTACATTGTATCTAATTACGTGGTCAAGGAAAGTAATAGATGCATCTTCCATTTTGTTAAGAATTGTCTCAACCTTGTTCAAAATGTAGTTGTAGAATAACTGTAGGATAAGAGCAACAATAAGACCACCAATAGTTGTAATAAGTGCTACTTTCATACCACCTGCAACAATTGTAGGGCTAATGTCTCCTGCACGCTGAATATCATCAAACGCTTGTACCATACCAATAACTGTTCCCAAGAAACCTAGAGAAGGAGCCATTGCAATAAACAATGTAATCCACGATAGATTTCTCTCTAACATACCAGCTTGTACACCGCCATAAGATACTACAGAGCGTTCTACTACTTCTGCACCTTGATCGATACGCAATAGACCTTGATAAACGATAGAAGCAATCGGACCTCTGGTGTCGCGAGCAAGCGTTTTAGCTCCTTCTACATCGCCTCTGTCTAATGCTTGACCTATTTCAGTCAACATTTTCTCAACATGTGCGTCTGCAAGACTTAGATAGATAATTCTTTCTAAACAGAATGCTAAACCTAAAATTAGTGGAATAGCAACTAAGCTCATAAAGAAAGCACCACCTTCGATAAACTTAATCTTTAGTGCTTTGTGAAAACTAGTTGATTCTTCAGCAACTTCTGTTGTAACTGCTTCAACTTCTTCAACCACCTGTGTAGTAGCTTCTTCAACTTGCTCAGTAGCTGCTTCTGTGTCTGCTTCTGCGTCTTGTGCTAAAAGAACCGATTGCAACCCTACTGACATAAGTCCTAGAATTGCGAAAATTGCAAATAACTTTTTCATTGTGTGTTCAATTTTTTGAGGATTAATGAATTTAACTTGTTATTAATTTAAAATGATTATTTACGTTATTGTTTGATTTTAAT
>DUVZ01000133.1 GCA_012840785.1 Bacteroidales bacterium | reverse complement strand
GGTGAAACCAACCAAAACAAAGTCTTCTAAAAATCAAATCGGATTGCTGTATGCAGTTGGAGAGATTGCTTCTGGAACAGGTTCAAGCAATATACAAGATAAGTATTTGGTAAACGAAATTGAGAAGCTTCGCAAAAACAAAGATATTAAAGCTGTTGTTTTACGTGTCAACTCGCCGGGGGGTAGTGCATATGCTTCAGAGCAAATATGGAAAGCTATTGCCGATCTGAAAGAGGAGAAGCCTGTAGTGGTATCGATGGGAGATGTTGCTGCATCGGGTGGATATTATATTGCATGCAATGCTGATAAAATTGTTGCTCAACCCACCACTATTACTGGTTCGATTGGAATATTTGGTATGTTCCCCAACATGAAGAAAACAGCAGATAAAGTAGGTGTTAGTGTGGATGTTGTGAAAACACATGAATTTGCCGATTTTGGAAACTTTGCTAGACCAATGAGAGATAACGAGAAGGAGTTACTACAATCTCATGTAGAGCGTGGCTATGAGTTGTTTTTGACTCGCTGTTCAGATGGTAGAAATATACCTAAAGAGACACTTGCATTGTATGCCGAGGGTCGTGTTTGGACTGGAAATCAAGCAAAAGAGATTGGTTTGGTTGACGAGCTGGGCGATTTGAGAACTGCTATTGATATAGCTGCTGGTTTGGCAGAAATAGAAGATGACTACCTTGTGTATGAGTTCCCTAAAATGCGTACATTTATTGAAGAGTTGCTTGATAAAAGTCAAAAAGATATTGCTGCAGAGACAATAAAAGAGTACTTGGGTAACCATTACAACGTGTTTATGCTTGTGAAGGATATAAAAGAACAAGACTATGTACAAGCTCGTTTGCCTTACAACTTTAATATAAACTAGTTGCTATTTTTTTAGAAACAATATTGCACCTCTATTTATGATTAAACCAGAGCCAAATATGCGGAAGGGTTTGATGCCATTGTCATGGTTGTATGGCATTGGTGTGGAGTTGCGTAATTGGATGTTCGATAATGGAGTTCTGAAACAAACCGAATATTCTGTTCCGGTTATCTGTGTAGGCAATCTCACAGTAGGAGGTACAGGTAAAACACCTCATATCGAATATATTATAGATCTGTTATCTAAGCAGTATAAAGTAGCTGTAGTGAGCAGAGGCTATAAGAGAAAAAGCAAAAGGATGCAGGTGGTAAATGTAAACTCTGATGTGAAACGAGTAGGAGACGAACCTTTGCAAATAAAGCTGAAATATCCTAATACAACAGTTATTGTTGACAAGGATAGGCGCAATGCTATAGAGTATCTTCTAGCTCAAGAGAGCCAACTGCAACCCGATGTTATTTTACTGGATGATGGTTATCAGCATCGCTATGTTAAACCATCACTCTCTGTGTTACTAGTAGATAGCAATAGACCAATATATGAAGATGCATTACTGCCAGCAGGAAGATTGAGAGAACCTTTAAAGCGAAAGGATAGGGCTTCCATTGTTCTTGTCACAAAGTGTAGCAGCACAATGCAACCTATAAACTTTCGTATCTTTGCCAACGGATTAAATCTTTTTTCGTTTCAGTCGCTCTTCTTTACTGGTTTTAAGTATAATAGGTTGAGGCCTGTCTTTGCAGAATTTAATCAAGAGAGCTTTGGATTAGACGATATCAGAAAGAAGCAGGTATTGCTTGTTACAGGTATCGCTACAACTAAGCCATTGGAGAATAAGTTGAGAAAGAAAACATACAATTTGCATACTCTTTTCTTTCCCGACCATCACTTCTTCAACAAAGATGATATAAAAAGTATCGAAAAGCGTTTTACAGAACTATCTGGCGATAAAATTGTTGTTACTACTGAGAAAGATGCTGTCAGACTGCAGGCTATGCCTTATCTGAGCGATGATCTGAAAGAGAAGCTATTTTATTTGCCAATTAATGTATCTTTCTTGGATGAAAGAGAAAATGAATCATTTAACAATAAAATAATTAATCATGTTAGAAACTATCAAAAAAACAGCCGATTACCTAAGAGGTAAAATCGGAGAAATCCCCAATACAGCTATTATTTTGGGAACAGGGCTAGGTGAGTTAGCAAATCAAATAGAAGATAAGACAGAAATTCCTTATCCAGAAATTCCTAATTTTCCAGTTTCAACTGTAGAGGGACATAGTGGTAAACTTATTATTGGAACACTTGGTGGTAAAAAAGTACTTGCTATGCAGGGTCGTTTTCACTACTACGAAGGATACAATATGAAAGAGGTTACTTTCCCTATCCGCGTATTTAAAGCATTGGGTATTGAATATCTATTTGTATCAAATGCTGCAGGTGGTATGAACTCTAGCTTCGATGTAGGCGATATAATGCTTATAGAAGATCACATCAATCTGTTTCCAGAGCATCCACTGCATGGCAAAAACCACGAAGAGTTAGGAACACGTTTCCCAGATATGAGCGAGGCTTATAATAAAGAGCTGCGTGAAATGGCTATGGAAATTGCAAATGAAAACAATATAAAACTCCAACATGGTGTTTATGTTGGTCTTACAGGACCTACTTTTGAAACTCCAGCCGAGTACAACTATCTACGTATAATTGGTGGAGATGCTGTAGGAATGTCGACTGTGCCAGAAGTAATTGTTGCTAATCATGCTAAAATGAAGGTTTTGGCATTCTCAATTATTACAGATCTAGGAGTTTTAGGAAAAATCGTAGAGATTACACACGAAGAGGTACAAGAAGCTGCAAAAATAGCTCAACCGAAAATGGCGCAAATTATGCGTGAAATTATTCAAAGAGTGTAATTAATTAGAGGTTACATATAACGAGTAAAGAGGATGTGTTGTATAACGCAAAAGGCTCTTTACTCGTTTTTTTCTTTTACACACTGTCTTGGAAGAGACCAAAGAAGATAAATAAACAAAATTTATATGAGAACAGAGATAGCTACACTGGGCGAGTTTGGCCTTATCAATAGGCTGACAAAAGATATAAAGCTAACCCAACCAACCTCTATAAAAGGGGTGGGAGACGATGCTGCCATAATAGATAGTGGAGATAAACGCACGTTAGTTGCCACCGATCTGCTGTTAGAAGGTATTCATTTCGATTTAACCTATTTCCCATTAAAGCATTTAGGGTATAAGGCGGCAGTAATCAATTTTTCAGACATTTATGCAATGAATGGAACACCGCAGCAAATAACCGTTTCACTGGGGATATCAAAACGCTTTTCGGTAGAAGATATAGAAGAGTTTTACGATGGAGTGAAGCTAGCTTGCCAAGTGTACAATGTCGATATTGTAGGAGGCGATACAGCTTCGTCGTTAACGGGCTTTACTATCAGTATCACTTGTATTGGTATAGCCTCTGATGATGCTATTGTATACCGTAATGGTGCAAAAGATACAGACCTTATATGTGTATCTGGTGATTTGGGAGCTGCTTATATGGGGCTGCAACTGTTGGAACGCGAGAAGGCAGTTTTTTCAGGGCAAGAGAATTTCACTCCCGATTTTGCTGGTAAAGAGTATATATTGGAGCGTCAACTAAAACCAGAAGCACGAAAAGATATAGTAGAAGAGTTAGGCAAGCTAGGCATTGTGCCCACAGCTATGATTGATATTTCCGATGGACTTTCGTCAGACTTGCTACATATTTGCTCGCAAAGCAATGTTGGATGCCGTGTGTTTGAAGAGAGACTGCCCATTGACTATCAAACTGCGATGATGGCTGAATCTTTTAATTTAAGTGTTGCTACTGTAGCCCTTAATGGTGGAGATGACTACGAAATGCTGTTTACTGTACCTCTTTCTGTTTATGAGCAGATAAAGGTAGTGCCTGGCATCCATATAATTGGACACATAAATGATGCAAGCTTAGAGAGCAAATTTGTTACACGTGATGGTCACGAAATGACGCTTGAAGCTCAAGGTTGGAAAGCTTCTGATGAATAGGTTTAAAAAAACATTTAAATTTTTATCTCGTTTTGTTTTGTAATTAAAAAAAAGGGCTTATCTTTGCACTCGTTATCAAAACAAGGCGTTGGTGCCATAGCTCAGTCGGTAGAGCAAAGGACTGAAAATCCTTGTGTCCCTGGTTCGATTCCAGGTGGCACCACGTAAAAGTCTCTGAATGCAATTGTGTTCAGAGACTTTTTTTTGCTTCACACTTTTATATAAACAGATAATATAGTTTTGCCTTTATTTTATTAATTTTGATGACAGAACATTACTAATTTGTATAACTAATCAGAGCCCTTGTATTAATCAGAGCTCTTATATTAATAATAATATAACAATT
>DUVZ01000132.1 GCA_012840785.1 Bacteroidales bacterium | reverse complement strand
ATGCAGAAAACCTTAACTTGACAACTGAGCAGTATCGCTTGCTAGACGAAAACTACAAAAGCTTTGTTCGCTCGGGTATTATGCTCGACGATGAGCAAAAAGAGAGATTAAGAGAGATAAACAAAGAACTATCGGCTCTTTCGCTTAGCTTTGGTAGCAACTTGCTTAATGAGACAAACGGTTTTAAACTAGTTGTTGATAATGAAGAAGACTTAGCAGGATTGTCAAAAGGGCTAAAAGATGCAGCTGCTCAAGTAGCTAAAGATAATGGTGAAGAGGGTAAATGGATGTTTACACTTCAAAAGCCAAGCTGGTTGCCATTCTTGCAGTATGCAGAAAACCGCGACTTGCGCGAAAAACTATACAAAGCCATGTACACACGTGGAGACAACGACAATGAGTTTGATAACAAAGAAAACATCAATAAAATTGTTAACCTACGCATAGAAAAAGCAAACATGATGGGCTTTGACACCCATGCCGACTTTGTAATGGTAGAGCGTATGGCAGAAAAGCCTGAGAATGTGTATAAACTATTAAACGAAGTGTGGGACTACGCATTGCCTCAAGCTAAGAAAGAAGCTGCAGAAATGCAAGCAATTATTGATGCAGAAGGTGGCGATTTTAAACTGCAATCATGGGATTGGTTCTACTACACAGAAAAAGTGAGAGAGCAAAAATATGCGCTTAACGAGTCTGAGTTGAAACCTTATTTCCAAATGGAAAACGTGAGAGAAGGTGTATTTGCAACTGCAAACAAACTATTTGGCTTGAACTTTAAAAAACTAGACAATATTGCTGTATATCATCCAGAGGTAGAAGTTTATGAAGTAACTGACGCAGACGGATCGCATGTAGCGGTTTTCTATACAGACTATTTTCCACGTTCAGGCAAAAATGCAGGTGCATGGATGAGCAGCTTCCGCGGACAAAGTATTCAAGATGGTGAGAACATTCGCCCACTAATTTTTAATGTTGGCAACTTTACCCGCCCAACAGGCGACACCCCTGCATTATTAACATTAGACGAGGTAGAAACACTTTTCCATGAATTTGGTCATGCACTACACGGAATGCTCTCTAATGTAACTTATAGTGGATTGTCAGGAACTAGCGTTCCACGCGACTTTGTTGAGCTACCATCTCAAATAATGGAACATTGGGCATTTCATCCCGAAGTGTTGAAAATGTATGCTAAGCATTACGAAACAGGTGAAATTATACCTGATGAATTGATAGAGAAAATTGATGCAGCCTCTAAATTTAATATGGGTTTCATTACAACAGAATTTGTTGCTGCTGCTCTATTGGATATGGACTACCATACACAAACAGAACAAAGAGAATTTGATGTACGCGACTTTGAAAAGAAATCGATGGAAAAGATTGGTTTAATTGACGAAATTATACCACGCTACCGTAGTACATATTTTTCTCACATATTTAGTGGAGGCTACTCTGCAGGATATTACAGCTACTTGTGGGCAGAAGTGTTAGATTCGGATGCATTCCAGCCATTTGTTGAGAATGGTATTTTCCATCAACCATCAGCAAAATCATTCCGCGAGAATGTGCTTTCGAAAGGTAACTCTGACCATCCAATGACACTTTACAAAAAATATAGAGGTGCAGAACCAAATCCTGTTTACTTACTCAAAAATAGAGGTTTTGTTGACTAATCCTAATCAAAAACGTTAGAGATAAGTGTCACTGACAAAAAAGTTGCATATAAACTGTCTAAGAAGACAAAAAAAGTTTATATTTGCAGATGCAAAATTAGAGGCATGAAAATGCCTCTAATTTTTGATATTATATATTGATAATCATCTATTAGTAAAACAATAATAAAAAAGTAAAAGTGTAATGTTAAACAAAGGATTTATAAAAACCTTCGCTATACTCCTTGGACTTATTAGTTTGTACTACTTATCATTTTCTGTGGTGAGTAATATATACAACAGTAAGGCCGATAAGTATGCAGACGGAGATTTGAACCTAAAAACTGAATACCTTGATTCACTATCAACAGAAAAGGTTTATTTAGGTTATACATTAAAGCAGATTCGCGAAAAAGAAATTGGTTTAGGACTCGACCTTAAGGGCGGTATGAACGTAATTTTGGAAGTTGATGCTAGAGGAGTATTGAGCTCATTGGCAAATACTGATGATACTCAATTTAATGATGCACTACGCGAAGCAGTTGCAGAAAACAGAAGAGGAAGTTCGCAAGACTTCATCTCTCTTTTCCAACAAAAATATCAAGAGATTGATCCTAATGCGAAATTAGCGAATATTTTTAGCATTACAATGAGCGACCGCATTAGTCCGGCAGACTCAAACGATAAAGTAATTGCTGAATTGCGCAAAGAGTTGGTTGATGCTGCTGACAACTCATTTAATGTGTTGCGTACGCGTATTGACCGGTTTGGTGTAGTTGCTCCAAACATTCAAAAACTAGAGCGTGCAGAGAGAATTCTAATCGAATTGCCTGGTATTAAAGAGCCAGAACGTGTGCGTAAACTACTACAAGGTAGTGCCAATTTAGAGTTTTGGAAAACTTATAATGTAAATGAACTTGTAAACGGCTTCAACGAGATTAACTCTCGTTCTGCTGCATATCTTGCTTCAAAACAAGCTGAATCTTCAACAGAAGAGGTGGAGATAGAGGAAGGAACTGAAATTGAAGAGATTGAAACTGAAGAGACACCAACTATGGCAACAGAAGAGATAGAGGAGATTGACTTTAAAGAAGTTACTATCGACAAAACCTTTATTGACTACTTCGCTGAGCCATACTTTGCTATGGGTGGAGGATCGGGTGCTATTGTAGGTACTGTTTCAAAAAATGATACGGCTGAAGTTAACTTGTTGCTAGACAAGTTTAAAGACTCATTCCCTGCTGACGTTCGCTTCAAATGGGGCTTTAAAGCTGTAGACTTACGAGAAACATACTATCAACTATTTGCTCTAAGAGGAGATGGGTCGAAACGCGGACCTGCTCTTGATGGCGATGTGGTAACATCTGCTCGTGCAGATCAAGGACAGCGTGGTTCTGCATGGGAAGTAAGCATGCAAATGAACTCTGCTGGTTCTAGCCGTTGGGCAACTATTACTGGAACAGAGAAAGGCCGTGCCATTGCTATTGTACTGGACGGATATGTATATTCAGCTCCAAATGTAAATGACAAAATTGAAGGTGGTCGCTCACAAATTACAGGAAACTTTACGCCCGAAGAGGCGAAAGACTTAGAAAACACGCTAAAATCGGGTAAGATGAAAGCGGGTGTTCGTATTGTGCAAGAAGATATTGTTGGTCCTTCGCTGGGTCAAGAGGCTATTAATGCAGGTTTAATATCGTTTATTCTTGCATTGGTAGTATTGTTTGCATTTGTTTATCTACTCTATGGATTCATTCCAGGAACGATTGTAAACGTAGCTTTACTGCTCAACTTCTTCTTTATACTTGGCTCACTAGCTGCTTTCCAAGCAGTGTTAACACTGCCTGGTATTGCAGGTATGAT
>DUVZ01000131.1 GCA_012840785.1 Bacteroidales bacterium | reverse complement strand
CAAATAAAATCAATCAGTTATGGAATTTAATTATTTATTATTAGCTTATATGGGCATCGTAGTTATGCTTGTATTATCAGGAGTTGGCAGTGCGTATGGTGTTACCATAGCGGGTAATGCTGCTGTGGGTGCTTTAAAGAAAAACGATGGCGCCTTTGGTAACTTTCTTGTACTTACTGCTCTTCCAGGAACACAAGGTTTGTACGGTTTTGCAGGCTACTTTATGTTTCAATCTATTTTTGGAGTGCTTACACCAGAAATTACTGCCATTCAAGCAATAGCAGTATTGGCAGGTAGTTTGTCGCTCGGTTTCATTGCACTTTTCTCTGCTCTACGTCAAGGACAGGTTTGTGCAAATGGTATTGCAGCAATTGGCCAAGGACACAATGTATTTACAAACACACTTGTATTGGCAGTGTTTCCAGAGCTTTACGCTATTGTTGCCCTAGCAGCTGTTTTCCTTATCGGAAGTGCAGTGCAGTTCCCATTCTAATAAAATGATATAGAACGTTGCTTTTACTTTTAAAGCAATTTGTAAAATAGAAAAGCCGTGCATTATTCAATTAATGTGCGGCTTTTTTTAGAGTTGTCAGATATACAGCCTCTAGATTATATACACTCTTGATAATTAATATATAACACTACCTTTATTAACACTTTTTGTGGGAAGTGATTTTAGTTAAAATACAACTCCATCACTCAAAAAAACTACGAAAATTATTGTATTTACACCTCCTTATCCCTTTAATCTGCTAGTTATTTCACATCTGCAACGTGCATCACCCCAATTGTCATCATTTTATTGCCACTGCAATATGAATTGTCTCCTTACTCTGCCTTATCTTGCACATCTACATCGTTTATCTCTCTTCAATTTGCAATTTATTCCATAGCTAGTAATGCGTAACACACTATATTCTGCATTTATAGCACATTTGTATGGTGCTTCACTCTGCGATTTACTGTTTATGGCACATCAGCAACATGCATCAGCTCTCTTGTTCTCAAATTATTACATAGCTGCATTCTGCAGCACCCCTGTACAATATTTGTAAAACCAGTAGTTTGTTGGCATTATTATCCTCACTAACAGTATTTTATGCTTCCTGAATGCTAGTATTTCACAAATTGGCTATCAACAGTAATAATAAAATTACAATTTTCCGCATTATCTTTTATTGTGATGGTGATGCTTATAGAGTATGCCAGTGAACAAGGTTCTTAACACTCACAAACATCCTGCCAATTATCAGAAAATGATTTGCAATATCTTTAATTATTGTCTAATTTTAGACCATTAATTTAATAAAAGTAAAAACAAATTTTTCCAAGCGCATATACCACGGTAGAAACACGAAGAAGAGATAAAAGTCACATCTACCACCGTAGATATGCCTAGAATATAATAAATGGTGCTTTTTCCTGCATATTATCGCAGATTTATTCTCTGTAAAGAGGTTTTTCTGTCTAAAAAATAAAAAAGAGGAGTGGAGCCAGTAATTTCACGGCTTAAATTTGAGTTTAATTTTATAAATGTGTTACTATCGTACACCTATTTATAGAAAAGTGCCATAAATAGTCAATAAACCATCGTAGAAATATGTTATACCTTTTTTTAAAGTGTTTCCACCATGGTAGATTCAATTTTCATGACATAATCGTCCAATCTACCACAGTAGATTTGATTTGAAAAAAATTAAAACTGATAAACAATGAGCAAAAGAGTACAACAATTCGACAATTTTACTTGGATTGACCTTGAAAATCCAACAGAAGATGAGATAAAATCGACATCGTTTCCTTTTAAGATAGATCAAAATTTTATAGAGGATGCTCTAGAGTTAGGACATTTACCAAAAATTGAGAGAACGACAGAGTATCTGTTTATTATACTCAGAGCATACACTGCTACCGAGAGTGACAAGGTAGTGGGGGTGCAGCAGATAAGTAATAAGGTTGCTTTTTTTATTACTGATAAAACCCTGATTACTATTCATAGACCCTCATTCAAGTTTATCGAAACCACACCCGATAACTTTAAGAGTCCTCTTGAGGTTGCATTGCATTTGTTTAACGAGCTGTTGATGACTTATGATGAGCCAATACAAAATCAAACCGATAGAATGGCTGAGTTTGAGCAGGATATTTTTCTAAAAGGTGGCGTCGGTTTATCAGTAGAGAAGCTCTACTTCGAAAAATCTAAAGCTCGCCTCACAAAGAAGATATTGCTCATTACACAAAATGTTTTCGACAAGCTTAAAGTAGATGACAACCTATCTTCCTAATGAAAAAGTATCACAAGATAGAAGAGGAGACACCAATAGTTCGAATACTCGAGGTAGGGATGATCGATAAATTTTTATCTACATCACCACCCACCCAAAAAAAAGCCCCACATCCCTTTCAATGTGAGGCTTTTCCCTTTATCTATTACATCTCCTTCAAGCAAGAGCAAATCTATATTACATCAAAATCATCAAGATTTTTTATTCCACCACATACTCCTCTTTCACCCTCTCTTTGAGCTCTTGAATTTCAAGTGTGCCCTCTTCCTCCTCTTCTACAGGGGGCTGTAGGGTTTTTTTGTACAGCTCTTTGTTGTTGAGCACTTCTAGTGCTTTGTCGAAAACTTTGTCTGTTTTTAGCATCTCTTGCATAGCACCCTCTTTGTAGTGATAGCGTTTCACTATCTCCCTTGATATGAGACTTTTTATCTCATCT